>NZ_VRVH01000118.1:0-13363 GCF_008040095.1 Methylobacterium sp. WL6
TCGCAGGCGAGGCCGAGGCCGAGGGCGGCCAGATGCGGCAGGCGCAACGGGCCGGAACGTAGGCCGGCGCGGTCGCCCCGCCCCGCGGCGCAGGCCTCGGCGATGTGGCCGACCGTGTCGGAGCCGGCGTCGCCGTAGCGTTCGGCGTCCGGCGCGCCGCCGATGCCGACGGAATCGAGGACGATGAGCAGTGCCCGCGCCATCGTCCTAGACCGGCTCGACGTCGGCGACGGTGTCGCTCTTCAGCGCGAAGGCCGCCGAGAACAGGGTGCGGGTGTACGCGGTCTTCGGCCGGGAGAAGATCTCGTCGGCCGGTCCCTCTTCCACTACCACGCCGTTCTGCATCACCAGCACGTAGTTCGCGAGCGCGCGCACCACCTTGAGGTCGTGGCTGATGAAGAGGTAGGCGAGGCCGCGGGTGCGCTGCAGGTCGCGCAGCAAGGTCACGATCTGCGACTGCACCGAGCGGTCGAGCGCGGAGGTCGGCTCGTCGAGGACGACGAAGCGGGGGTCGAGCACCATCGCCCGGGCGATGGCGATGCGCTGGCGCTGGCCGCCGGAGAACTCGTGCGGGTAGCGGTCCATCGCCGCCGGATCGAGCCCGACATCGGTGAGCGCCTGCGCGACGATGGCGCGATGCTCGCGCTTCGGCACGCCCTGCACCACCAGCCCCTCGGCGACGATGTCGGCCACCGACATCCGCGGCGAGAGCGAGCCGTAGGGGTCCTGGAAGACCACCTGCATGTCCTTGCGCAGGGGCCGCATCGCCGCAACGCCGTAGGTCTCGATGTCGCGGCCGAGGAAGACGATCGGCCCCTCCGACGCCGTCAGCCGCAGCAGCGCGAGGCCCAACGTGGTCTTGCCCGAGCCGGATTCGCCGACGACGCCGACGGTCTCGCCGGCACGGACCCGCAGGGCGACGCCGTCGACCGCCTTGACGTAGCCGGCGGTGCGCCGGAGCCAGCCCTCCTTGAGCGGAAACCACACCTTCAGCGGGCCGGCCTCGACCAGCGCCTCGGCATCCGCCGCGACCGGGTTGCCCCGGCCCTTCGGCTCGGAGGCGATCAGGCGCTGCGTGTACGCGTGCTGCGGGTCGGCGAACACCGCGGCGACCGGGCCGGCCTCGACGATCCGACCGTTCAGCATCACGCAGACCCGCGCGGCGATGCGCTCGACGATGCCGAGGTCGTGGGTGATGAACAGCATCGCCATGCCGAGCCGCTTCTGCAGGTCGGCCAGCAGCGAGAGGATCTGCGCCTGCACCGTCACGTCGAGCGCCGTGGTCGGCTCGTCGGCGACGAGCAGATCCGGCTCGCAGGCGAGCGCCATCGCGATCATCACCCGCTGGCGCTGGCCGCCGGACAATTCGTGCGGATAGGCGCCCATGCGGCGCGCGGCATCGCGCAGGCCGACCAGCTCCAGCAATTCGAGGATGCGCGCCCGCGCCGCCTTGCCGGACAGGCCGCGGTGCAAGCCCAGAACCTCGCCGATCTGCCGCTCGATGGTGTGGAGCGGGTTCAGCGAGGTCATCGGCTCCTGGAACACCATGGTGATGTCGGCGCCGCGGACCTTGCGCATCGCGCGCTCCGGCAGGGCGAGCAGGTCGCGCCCCTTGAACACGATCCGCCCGCCCGGATGGTGGGCGGCGCCGTCGAGGAGCCGCAGGATCGAGAGCGCGGTGACCGACTTGCCCGATCCCGACTCGCCGACAAGCGCCACGGTCTCGCCCGGCAGGATCGTGAACGACACGCCATCGACGGCGCGGCTCTCGCCTTCGCGCGATCGGAAGGCGACCGAGAGATCCTCGACGGAAAGCAGCGGCTCGGGCATCAATCGCGTTCGTTCCGGGGCAGGTGCGGTCTCTATAGCGCGGCGGCGGCCCGACGGCGAACCACCCGGGGGCCAACAGGGGGCAGCATGTCGGCAGAGACCTTCGCGGCGACGATCCGTGCGGCGCTGGGCAGCGCGCCGGGCACCGAGGCGTTGACGATCACCGGGACGGGGACCCTGCCTTCGGCCTTTCCAGTCACCGACCTCGCCGCCGGCTCCGTTGCCGCGGCGGGGCTGGCGATCGCCGACCTCGTCGGCACCGTCGGCGCGACGCCGGCCGTCTCGGTCGACCGCCGCCTCGCCTCGCTGTGGTTCCGCACCTCGTTCCGCCCGATCGGATGGGCGCTGCCGGACCTGTGGGACCCGGTGGCGGGCGACTACCGCACCCGCGACGGCTGGATCCGGCTCCACACCAATGCGCCGCATCACCGCGCGGCGGCCGAGCGCGTGCTCGGCGCGCAAGCCGACCGCGCGGGCATGGCGGCCGCCGTCGCCGGCTGGGACAAATCCGATCTGGAGGCGGCGATCGTGGCGGAGGGCGGCTGCGCGGCCGTGATGCGCTCGGTCGAGGTTTGGGCCGCGCATCCGCAGGGGGCGGCGGTCGCGGCCGAGCCGCTCGTCGCCTTCGATCCCGGCGCGGCCGCCCGCTCCAATTGGAAGCCCGAACCCGCGCGGCCGCTCGCGGGCCTGCGCGTCCTCGATCTGACGCGGGTGCTCGCCGGGCCGGTGGCGACCCGGTTCCTGGCCGGCTTCGGCGCCGAGGTCCTGCGGATCGACCCGCCGGGCTGGAACGAGCCCGGCGTCGAGGTCCATATGACGCTGGGCAAGCGATGCGCCCGGCTCGACCTTCGCCGCGAGGCCGACCGCAACCGGTTCGAGGCGCTGCTCACCGGCGCCGACATCCTCGTGCACGGCTACCGGCCCGAAGCGCTCGACCGCCTCGGCTACGGCGCCGCGGCACGGCGTGCCCTCTCGCCCGGGCTGATCGACGTCAGCCTCGACGCCTACGGCTGGACCGGCCCCTGGGCCGGACGCCGCGGCTTCGACAGCCTGGTGCAGATGAGCTGCGGCATCGCCGAGGCCGGGCAGGCGTGGCGGAACGCCGACCGGCCGGTGCCTCTGCCCGTCCAGGCCCTCGACCACGCCACCGGCTACCTTCTGGCCGCCGCCGCGATCCGCCTCCTTGAGCGACGTTTGCGCGACGGGCGTGCCGGCGCGGCGCGCCTTTCGCTGGCCCGGACGGCGCGGCTGCTCCTCGACGCCCAGCGGACGGGCTCGATGGAGGCGTTCGCGCCGGAAACCGACGACGACTTCGATGCCGGCGTCGAGGCGACGCCGTGGGGCCCGGCCCATCGCCTGCGCCCGCCCCTGGCGGTCGCCGGCGCGCCGGTCCGATGGTCCCTCCCCGCGCGCCGCCTCGGGACCGACCGCCCCGCCTGGACGTGATGCGGCGGATTGATCGCCGGTTGCAGGGCGCTAGAACGGTGCATGTGGGATGGATCGGTCTTGCGGCGCACGGCGCCCGCGACCGCAAGGGGCACGATCGCGAGGCATGACCGTTCCCATTCGTGGCGTGAGGTGTTTTCAGATAGCCCCTCGTTCAGCACCCTTCCCTCCCCCCTCTGCGGGGGAGAGTGGCCCGCGCAGCGGGTCGGGAGAGGGGAGCGCCGCATCAGGCACTGTCGCTCCCCTCTTCCGACCCTCGCTGACGCGAGGCCCACCCTCCCCCGCAGAGGGGGGAGGGAAACGCGCGTGTTCGGATCGGTATCACACCAGCATTCTTGATTATGCCTGGTGCAACGCATGGGCTCGCATCGCCGGAGGGCTGCTCAAATCCCCTCGGCATCGCGCCGCCTTCGCCCTCCTGGCGACCACCCTCCTCCTCGCCACGCCCGCACACGCCGTCCCGTCGGACGGCGCCACCGAGACCGTCGAGCAGGCGTTGTGCCGGCTGATCGAGGGATCGGCGCGGGCGCGCGGGCTGCCGGTGCCGTTCCTGACGCGATTGATCTGGCGCGAGAGCGCGTTCCGCGTCGGCGTGGTCAGCCCGGTCGGGGCGCAGGGCGTCGCCCAGTTCATGCCCGGCACGGCGCGCGAGCGCGGGCTGGCCGATCCGTTCGACCCCGAGCAGGCGATCCCGCATGCCGCCCACCTGCTGGCCGACCTGAAGCGGCAGTTCGGCAATCTCGGCCTGGCGGCGGCCGCCTACAACGGCGGCCCGGGCCGGGTGACGAGCTGGCTTGCCGGCAGCGGCGGCCTGCCCGCCGAGACCCGCGCCTACGTGCTCGCGATCACCGGCGCGCCCGCCGAGGACTGGCGCGGCGGCGCATCCCGGATCGAGATGGGGCCGCCGGAAGGGGGCGAGGCCAAAAGCGCTGACGCCAAGAGCGCTGAGGCCAAGAGCGCCGAGACCAAGCCGGGCGAGGCCAAACCCGGCGAGACGAAGCCCGCGGACGCCCGGGTGCCCGAGTCGGCGAAGGCCGAGACCGCACCCGAGCCGGCGCAGACCTGCCTTCAGGTCACGGCCGCCTTGCGCATCCCGTCGCGCGGCGACCGCTTCGCCATCGGCGCCAACGAAGGGCCGGCCGCGCCGTGGGGCATCCAGCTCGCCGGCAACTTCTCGAAGTCGCTGGCGCTGGCGACCTTCTCCCGGGCGCGCGCCACCTACGCCAAGGTGGTCGGCGAGGTCCGCCCGATGATCATCGGCACGCGCCTGCGCAATCGCGGCACCCGCGCGTTCTACCGCATCCGCATCCCGGCCGAGAGCCGGCAGGCGGCCGACGGGCTGTGCGGCCGGATCCGCAGCGTCGGCGGCGCCTGCATCGTGCTGCGCACCTGACGCGCCGACGGAGTTCGGCGCGATCCGGTCATGAATCCGCCCAGAGCCGCATGCATCTGGCCTTCGCGGCCCAATCGGACATCGAATGACACGAATCCTCACGGCTCTCGCCAGCCTGGCATGCCTCGCGCTCGCCGCAATCGGCATCGCCGCCTGCTCGCCGCTCGCCCTGTTCGATGCGATCGGCCCGCGGGATTCCGGCGGCCGGCAGGTGCTGCGGGACGAGCCGTTCGGCGAGGGCCCGCGGCGTCGCCTCGACGTCTACGCGCCCGTGAACGCGCCCGAGAACGCGCCGGTGCTGGTGTTCTTCTACGGCGGCTCCTGGCAGAACGGCTCGAAGGCGGATTACGCCTTCGTCGGACAGGCGCTCGCCGCGCAGGGCTTCGTCACCGTGCTGCCGGACTACCGGCTCTATCCCGAGGCGCCCTTCCCCGGCTTCCTCGAGGACGGCGCAGCCGCCGTCGCCTGGGTCCGCAACAACATCGCAACCTATGGCGGCGACCCGCGCCGCATCGTGCTCGCCGGGCACTCGGCCGGTGCCTACAACGCGGTGATGCTCGGCCTCGACACCCGCTACCTCAAGGCGGCCGGGGTCGACCCGAAGGTGATCCGTGCGGTCGCCGGCCTGTCCGGCCCCTACGACTTCCTGCCGTTCGACCAGGACACCTCGCGCAAGGTGTTCGGCCAGGCGCCGGACCCGCGCGCGACACAGCCGGTGACCTTCGCCGGCCCGAGCGCGCCGCCGGCCTTCCTCGCGACCGGCGCCGACGACACGATCGTCCGCCCGCGCAACACCCAGAGCCTCGCCGAGACGCTGCGCAACGCCCGCGTGCCGGTGCAAGAGCGGATCTATCCCGGGCTCGACCATGCCGACACCCTGCTCGCGCTCTCCGTCACCTTCCGGTCGAAGGCGCCGGAGCTCGCCGAGATGGCGGCCTTCCTCCGGACCCAGGCGGCGAGCCGGCAATCGATGACGATCGGGCGGCGCTGATCGCTCCGTCAAGGTTACCCGCGATCGGACGAGACCGCGGGCAGGTTCGGGGCGACGGCGTGCTCCGTCCGGACTATGATGGTGCGCGGTTCCAGACCGCGGATGGCCGGTGAGGGCGGGTTCGTGTCAGCGGCGCACGGCATCAGGGCTGAGGCGGCCGTCAGGCGGTCGCGATCGCTGCCGGGACGCGACATCCCGGACGCCGTCCGCCTGCCGTTCGTCACCGTCGTGCTGGTCCTGCTCTGGAACCATCTCTGGTTCAGCGACCTCGCCAACCGCAGCCTCCTGAGCGACCCGGAAGCCGGCAGCCTCTTCACCCAGGCGCTGTTCGTCATCCTCGGCACGGCGATGCTGATGGTCCTCGGGCGGCTCGGCTTCGCCAGGCTGCGCCCCCTCGCCTCCTGGCCGCTGCTGCTGCTCGGCGGCTGGCTCGGCATCACCACCCTCCTCTCCACCGACCCGATGCTGTCGATCCGCCGGATCGTGCTGTTCGGCATCGTCGCGCTGCTCGCCGCCGGCGTTCTCGTGGTCGCGCGCAACGGGCGCCAGTTCGCCACCGCGCTGGCGCTCGCCGCCGGCATCGTGCTGGCCGCGAGCTATCTCGGCGTCGCGCTCGTCCCCAACCTCACCATCCACTCGGCCTTCGACGTCACCGGCGAGTACAACCACATCGGCCTGTGGCGCGGGATCTTCACCCACAAGAACGAGGCCGGCTCGGCGATGTCGATGATCGCGGTCTGCGGCCTCTACGTCGCCGCCGTGCTGCACCGGGGCCTGGGCTGGACCATCACGGCGGGGGCGCTGGTCTTCATGGTCTTCGCCGGCTCGAAGACGCCGCTGGCCGTGCTGCCCCTCGTCCTGCTGGTCTCGGTCCTGTGCAGCCGTCTGCGCGGGGGGACGATGCGCGGGCTGCTGCTGGTCGGCCCGGTGGCGCTGCTCATCGTCGCGACCATCGGTTCGGTACTGCTGCCGCCGATCCGAACGGTGCTGGACGCGATCATTCCCGACGCGACCTTCACCGCGCGCAACGAGATCTGGGCTTTCGCGATCGAGCACGTCGTCGTGCACCCGATCCGCGGCTGGGGCTACGGCGCCTTCTGGCTGACCGACCGCACCGTCTACGGCGGCGGCGCCGACCCGGGCTCGGACTGGGTGCAGACCGCGACGCAGGCGCACAACTCCTTCCTCGACGCCGCACTGATCATGGGCTTGCCCGGCGCGCTGCTGCTCCTGAACGCTCTCGTCGTGGCCCCGATCCGCGACCTGCAGCGGGCCAGCGCCGGGCGGCCGCTCGACGCTCAGACGCTGTTCTTCCTGCGCATCTGGATGCTGGCGGTGATCTCGGCCTCGTTCGAGAACGTGCTGCTGAACGCCAACACCGTCCTGTGCGGCATGACCATGCTCGCGGTGTTCGGCCTGCGCCTGCGCACCGCCTACCGCCCGGTCGCCTGACCCGAACGCGACGGCGGCGGTCGCGGCCCGGGACAGGCGGGGCGCGACGCCCTATGTCGATGGGATGATCGATTTCCAGACCGTCGGCGACCTATGCAACGCCCACCACATCGCCGAGGAGGAGGTCGACGCCGCGGTGGCCGCCTACCTCGCCGACCCGCTGCCGCCGATCTTCGTGTTCCGGCAGGGCTATCAGCTGAACCTGATGAAGGCGGTGCGCAACCACCAGGGCGCACGGGTCTTCATGGAGCGCGAGGATGTCGGCATCGCGCTGAAGCGCCCGTTCGTCCGCGCGGCGATCCTGCAGGCGCGGCCGAAGGGCTGAGCGATCACGCTCAGTCCGGCAGCGCGAACACCACCAGCGCGTCGCCGGTGCCGAAGCCGGACGCCTTGGTGAAGGACGAGCCGCCGGCCGCCACCGCGACGTACTGCTTCCCGTCGAGGCTGTAGGTGATCGCCGGGCCGCTGATGCCGGCGCCGCACTGGAACCGCCACAGGATCTCGCCGGTGCCGGCATCGTGCGCGTCGAGATGGCCGTCCTCCTCGCCGGAGAAGACCAGGCCGCCCGCCGTCGCCAGCGTGCCGCCGGCGAGCCGGCTCACGGACCTCACCGACCAGGCGATGGTGCCGCCCTTGGCGAGGTCGACCGCCGTGAGCGTGCTGAAGCTCGGCTCGCCCTTCGCCTCGCCGGTCTCGGTGTAGCGGATCTCCGGCCGTCCGGGGCCGCCGGGCACGGTCTTGACCGTGTAGGTGGTCGCCCCGTGCCGGACCTGTGCGAAGGCGAGGCCGCTTGCGGCATCGTAGGCCGTCGGCGGCCAGGACACGGCGCCGAGGGGTCCCGGCGCGACCACGGTGCCTTCCGCGGTCGGGGGAGCGAACAGGTTCTTCTGCGCAATCAGCGGGGCCGAGCGCTCGAGCAGCCGGCCCGTGGCGCGGTCGTGGACGTAGATCCAGCCGGTCTTGCTGGCGGAGGCGACCGCCTTCACCGGGCCGTCCTTCCCGTTCAGGTCGAGCAGGAACGGCGGGCTCGCCACGTCGTAGCCCCACTCGTCGTGCGGCACCTGCTGATAGTACCAGCGCAGCGCGCCGGTTTTCGCGTCGAGCGCCACGAGGCTCATCGTGTAGAGGTTGTCGCCCGGCCGCGAGAGCCCGAAATTCTGCGGCGCCGGGTTGCCGGTGCCGAGGTAGATCAGGCCGAGATCCGGGTCGAAGGCCGGGGTCATCCAGAGCGATCCGCCGCCGACCCGCCATGCCTCTCGGTTGGCCGGCGCTGCCGCCTTCTCGGCGGCGACGTCGCGATGCAGCGGGACGCCGTCGGCGGTGGTCTCGACGTATCCGCCCTCCCAGCCGTCGGCCTTGGTGACGTACCAGCGCCAGCGCTCTTCGCCGGTCTTCGCGTCGTAGGCGGCGAGCCACCCGCGGCGCCCGTAGCCGCCCTCGATCCCGACGACCGAGCCGCCGTCGAGGCCGCCCTTCTCGTCCTCGACATGGAGCCCGTAGCCGGCGCCGCTCACCCCGACGATGACGAGACCGTCGGCGACGAGCGGCGGCATCTTGAAGCCGAGGCGGCTCGAGCCCTGCACCGGCTTACCGCCGAGCTGCGCCGTCAGCCCCGATGCGGTCTCGGACTCGCCTTCCTCCGGGCGCACCGCCTCGTGGTCCCACACGACCTTTCCGGACTTGGCGTCGAGCGCGATCACCCGCCCGTCCATCGTCGCCTGGAACACGAGGCCGCCGGAGACGGCGACGCCGCGGTTCGAGGGCGGCCCGAAGATCTTCTCGGTGCGCGGCTTGTGGGTGTAGGTCCACAGCACCCGGCCGGACTTCGCGTCGAGCGCCGCGACGTTGTTCTGCGTGGTCGAGAGGTAGAGCGCGCCGTCGACCATCACCGGCTGGGCCTGGAAGTAGCCGGTCACCCCGGTCTGGAACATCCAGGCCGGCCGGAGCCGCCCGACGTTGCTCCGGTCGATCGCCGAGAGATCGGAGAAATTCCGGTTGGAATGGTCGTGCCCGAAGGTCCGCCACTCGCCGGCGGGCTCGGCGGCCCGCGCCGGCAGGGCGAGCGCAAGGAGCGCCACGGCGGCAACGGTCGATGTCGTCCTCGATGAACGCGGCACACCGGCTTCCTCCCGCTCGGCGCGCAGGGCCGAGATGATTTCTTCTGGTTGCAGCCGGTAAGCGTTATCCCGCGAACTGTCGAACCGGACGAACGTCGCCGGCGCATCGATCCGCGGCCGCACCGGATCTCGGAGGGCGTTCCCTCAATGCCCCGCCGGCGCGTCGCCGCCGCGCTCGACCCGCTTGAGGATCATCGCCAGCGGCACCGCCGAAGCCGAGACGAGGCAGAGCGCCCAGAACACGTCGATGTAGGCGAAGAACGCCGTCTGCGTCGCGAGCTGCTGCCCGATCCAGGCGGTGGCCTGCCCCTGCGCGTCGACGCCGGGAGTGCCGTGCACCGTGAAGTACTGCGTCGCCTGCCGCATGGTCTCCTGGTAGGCCGGGCTCGTGGTGGTGACGCTCTCCGACAGCCGGCTCTGATGGAACTGGCTGCGATAGGCCAGGATGTTTTGCGCCAGCGACACGCCCATCGACCCGCCGACGTTGCGGGCGACGTTGATCAAGGCCGAGGCCTGGTCGGTCTGCGACTTCTCGATCCCTTCGTAGGACGCCGCGGTGATCGAGATGAAGATCATCGGCAGGCCGATGCCGATGTAGATCCGCGACCAGGCGAAGAACCAGAACGTGGAATCGCCGTAGATCCGGGTCAGGTCGTACATCGCCAGCGCGACGATCGTCGCGCCGGTGGCAATCAGCCATTTCGGCTGGAAGTAGCCGGACACCTGCCCGATCACCAGCATCATCGCCACGGTGACGAGGCCGCCGGGCGCCAGCACGAGCCCCGAGATGGTGGCGGTGTAGCCGTAATAGTCCTGCGTGATCTGCGGGATGAACTGCGTCGTCGCGATCAGGATCGCGCCGGTGGCGAGCATGACCAGGAAGCAGGAGCCGAACTGGCGCTTGCCGAGAAGGCGCAGGTCGACGGCCGGGTTCTTCGCCCTCAGAAGCCACGGGATCATCGCGACGAACGACACCACGGCGAGAACACCGAAGACCTGGATCAGCGGCGAGCCGAACCAGTCCTTGCGCTGGCCCTCGTCGAGGCAGACCTCGAGCGAGCCGAGGAAGGTCGCCACCAGGAGGAAGCCGACGACGTCGAACCGGATGCCCTTCTTCCGCAGCGCCTTGCGCTCCTTCACCGCGGCTTCGGAATCTTCCAGAAGCCACCACATCAGCGCCAGCGCGATCACGCCGACGGGGCCGTTGATCAGGAAGCACCAGTGCCAGGAGACGTTGTCGGACAGCCAGCCGCCGAGCGTCGGGCCGACGACCGGCGCGACGACGATCGCGAGCCCGTAGAGCGCGAAGGCTTGACCCCGCTTGGCGGGGGGGAACGAGTCGGCGAGGATCGACTGCGCCAGGGGCGCCATGCCGCCGCCGCCGAGCCCCTGGATCACGCGGAACACAAGCAGCGAGTTCAGGTCCCAGGCGAAGCCGCAGGCGATTGAGGCGACGGTGAACAGCGCGACGCTGGCGATGAAGAACGCCTTGCGGCCGTAGCGCTTGGCCAGGAAGCTCGATGCGGTGAGCGCGATCGCGTTGGCGACGAGGTAGCTCGTGACCACCCACGCCGCCTCGTCCGGCCCGACCGCGAGCCCGCCCGAGATATAGCGGAGCGCGACGTTGGCGATGGTGGTGTCGAGCACCTCCATGAAGGTCGCGAGCGCGACCACGAGCGCCACCGCCCACGGGCTGTGGCCGCCGGCGGTGCGCGGCAAGCCGCCGGACGTCGCCTTCGTCTTTCCCGCATCCTTGCCGCCGGCCTTGCGCGAACCGCCGCCCGCCGCGGCGGCCCCGGCGCTCATCGCACCCGCACCGTCGGCACGATCGACATGCCGGGGCCGATCGACACGTCCTGCGGCCATTCGTCGACGACGATCTTCACCGGGACGCGCTGCACCACCTTCACGTAGTTGCCGGTGGCGTTCTGCGCCGGCAGCAGGCTGAAGGCGGTGCCCGAGCCGGGCTGAACCGAGGCGACCTTCCCGTTGATCTTGCGGTCGGGATAGGCGTCGATCTCGATCCTCACCGACTGGCCCGGGCGCATGTCGGTGATCTGCGTCTCCTTGTAGTTGGCGACGACCCACTTCTCGTCGGGCACGAACATCGCCAGCGATTGGCCGGCTTGAGCATACTGCCCGACCGCGCCGGTGAGCTGCACGACCCGGCCCGGCTGCGCCGCCGTCACCGTCGTGTAGCCGAGGTTGAGCACGGCCTGCGCCGCCTGCGCATCGGCGTTGGCGAGGCTGGCCTCGGCCGATGCCCGCTGCGCCTGGAGCGAGCCGATCTGCTTCTGCGCCTGCACCACGCTGGCGTTCGCGCTCGTCAGCGCGGCCTGGCGCTGCTCGAGGGTCGAAGTCGAGGATTGCGATTGCTGCACGGTGCCGGCACCGCGGCTGGCGAGATCCTTGTAGCGGGCGGCATCCGCCTTCGCGAAGTCGAGCGCCGCCTGGTTCTGCGTCACCTGCGCCTTGGCGACGTCGATCTGCGCCCTCTGCGCCTCGACCTGCGCGTCGACGTTCTGGATCGACGCCTTGGCCGACGCGATCTGAGCCTGGGCCTGCTCGAGGGCGACCTGGTAATCGCGCCGGTCGATCTGGAACAGGGTCGCGCCGGTGTCGACGTGCTGGTTGTCGGTGACCGAAAGCGCGACGACGTAGCCGGACACTTTCGGCGCGATCGAGAACTGGCGCGCGTCGACGAAGGCGTCGTCGGTGGATTCGTAAGGGTGCAGGTAGATCTGCCAGTAGAAGAACCCGCCGATCCCAAGGAGCACGATCGCGATCCCGCCGAGGACGAACCACCACGGATGGCGCTTGAGGATACCCGGCCTGTTCTCGTCGTCCTCGCCCTCGAACGACGCGTCCTGATCGGGCTCGGCCTTGCTCTCGTTGGCCTCGTCGCCCGCAGGAGGATCCTTCTCCTGCGGCTTGAGATCGATGATGTCGCGTCGGTCGGGCGCCTCCCGGTCGTCGGGGCGCGTCTGCGGGTCCAGGGCCGTCGCCTGGCGCTGATCGTCTAGCATCGAAAAGAAACCGCCTGCGCCCGCGCTAAACACTGCCGAAGCGGCCGGAGCGAACGAATAACCCGCCTCACCGACTAAAAAGGCGATGCGACGGCAAAGTTCCGCTGCGCTTCGCCGCGCCGTTCGCCCCCGCGGAACAGGGCCGAGGGGAACGGGTGTTGCGGTGCGGCGTTTTCGCGCCGGAGTACCGTACCGATCACCAGCGAGCCGATGCGATGGCCCTCTTCTCCCGAACCCATCCGACCGGAGTCCCGCTCGTCGGGACCGCGCGCCTCGACGCGATGAGCCGGACGCTGGCGCGCAACTGGTGGCTCGTCGCCCTGCGCGGCGTCGTCGCCATCCTGTTCGGCCTGATGGCCTTCGTGGCGCCGGCCGCCTTCGTCCTGTCGCTGGTATGGTTCTTCGCCGCCTACATGGTCGTCGACGGCGTGTTCGCGATCGTCGCCTCGGTCCGGGCGGCACAGGCCCATGAGCGCTGGGGCTTCCTGCTGATCGAGGGCCTGCTCGACATCCTGGTCGGCGTCGCGGCCTTCTTCGTGCCCGGCGCCGCCGTCTGGGCCTTCGTCCTGCTCGTCGCGATCTGGGCGATCGTCACGGGCGCGCTCATGATCGCGGCCGCCTTCCGCCTGCACCTGCATTTCGGACGCTGGTGGCTCGGCCTCGGCGGCGTGGTCTCGATCCTGTTCGGTGCGGTGCTGCTCGTCGAGCCGGGCATGTCGGCGCTGGTGCTCACCTGGTGGCTCGGCGCCTACGCCGTCGCCTTCGGCGTCCTGCTGGTCGTCCTCGGCTTCCGCCTGCGCGACCGCCACGAGGCTGCCGGCTCGCCGATGCGCTTCCGCCACGGCGTCTGAGAGACCGGACGTCTCGGCGGACGCCACACGGCATAGCTTCGCTCCGCCCGATCGTTCTAGAACGGCAGCGCCGGCGGGGCTGTGGCGTCGCACGGGCCGCCGTTCAGGAACACAATGCCTCCACCCGATCCGGATCGACGCCCCCCCGACGACGCCTCGCCCGATGCCGGTGCCGCGGCGAGGGAGGCGGCTGCCGCCGCCAAGGTGCTGGCGCGCCAGCTCGGCATCCTCGCAGCCGGTGCCGCGCGCGGCGCCGG
>NZ_VRVH01000119.1:0-13357 GCF_008040095.1 Methylobacterium sp. WL6
CGCGGCGCCCGTCCCGCGCGGCCCAGCGCCGGCGCGCCGCCTCCAGCGCCCATACCATGCCGAGCATCATGTAGACGTGGCGCCACTTCTCGATATCGATCTGCAGCGCCTGAAGGAAGAACATCAGCAGCGCCGGCCAGACGATCTGCGCGTGCGCGCGGAACGGCGAGGGCCGGGCGAGTAGGCGGAAGCCGACGAACCCCGTCGCCGCGACGAGGGCGAGGAAGACCGCGCCGCCGAGCCAGCCGCCGTTGGCGAAGCTGCCGATGTAGGAATTGTGCGGCTCCAGCCCGAAGGTCAGGCGCCAGTGCATAGGCCCGAGGCCGAGCGGGCGCTCGAGCAGCATCTCCATGCCGCGGAGCTGGTTGCCGAAGCGGCCGGTCTCGCCCTCGTCGTAGTCTTGGCTCACCGCGGCGCGGGTGGCGAACATCTTCTGGACGCTGTCGACCGAGAGCAGGGCCGCCATCGCGACGGCGCCGAGCGCCAGGGTCGCGAGGCTGAGGAGCACGATGCGCCGCCGCAGCCGCGCCGACCCGCAGGAGGCGTAGACCGAGCCGACCATCAGCAGCGTGGCGACGACGGTGCCGCCCCACGAGCCGCGCGAGAACGACAGGAAGATCCCGACCAGGATGATCAGCAGGCCCGCGAGCGCGAGCACCGGGCGGCGGGCGGTCGCCGTGATCAGGCCGTGCATCAGGTAGAGCGCGCCGAGCGTCAGGAACGAGCCGAACACGTTCGGGTCCTGGAAGGTGCCCGAGGCGCGGTCGTACTTGTAGAACAGGTCCTCGATCCCGAGCCATTGCAGGTAGCCGACGATGCCGAGCGTGGCCGAGAACACGCAGCTCGCCGTGTAGGCCTTCAGCGCCAGCTCCATGCGGGCCTGGGTGTCGTCGGAGAAGAACATCACGAAGAAGACGCCCGTCACCGAGAGGTAGATCAGCTGGATCGTCCAGGTGACCGGTAAGTCCTCGTCGAGAAACGGGATCAGGCCGACGACGATCGCACCGAGATAGAGCAGCAGCAGCACCACCAGCGGCACCGCCCCACGGTGCAGCCGGATGCCGAGGCAGGCCCAGAGCAGGATCGTCGGGATCGCGATCACGTCGTAGGGCGAGGTCTCGGAGAAGGCGAAGCAGGCGAAGAACACGAACGCCGCGAGGAGCGCGCCGGCGAAGCCGTGGACGACCCGGATCAGCGGGACCCGGCCGACCTGCGGCAGGACGAAGCCCGGAACGGCGGTGCTGGCCATGGCTTACGCGGGCTCCGCGAGCCTGGAACGCGGGCCCGCACGACGACGGGTCCTTCATGGGACGGAAAGGTTGATATTCGGCTGACGGGCGCCTGCGGCGCGCTCGACCGGTCGGGAGCGAACGCCTATCGTGCCTCAATCATCGCGACGTCGAGGACCAAGCCCGATGGCCGACACCGCAACACCGCTTCCCCCGGATCTGGAAGAACTGATCGGCCGTATCCGTCGGCAACGCGAGGAAAGCGAGAAGTTCGTGGCCGAGCAGAAGAAGCTCATGGCCGAATCGATGAAGCTCGAGCTCGAAGCGAAGAAGTTCGAGCACGAAGCCAGGAAGCTCGAGCACGAGGCGCGGAAACTCGAGCGCGACAGGATGCTCGCACCCTGGCAGATCGCGCTCTCCGGCATGGCGGCCGGCGCGGCCTTCTTCGGCGCCGGTGCCGCCTTCGTCAAGCTGATCGGATCATGACGCCCGCGTCGACCATGATCCGCTTCGCATAAGCCTCAGGCCGCGCAGTCCAGGAACCCGCCCTTGATCGCCTCGGCGTCGAGCTTGCGGCCGATGAACACGACGCGCGACGAGCGGTCCTCGCCGGCCTTCCATTCGGCCTGCAGGTCGCCGTCGAGGATCATGTGCACGCCCTGGAAGACGAAGCGGCGCGGCTCGTCGGGGAACGCGACGATGCCCTTGCAGCGCAGGATGTCCGGGCCCTGGATCGTGGTGAGGTTCGAGATCCACGGCATGAACTTCTCCGGGTCGACCGGGCCGTCGATGCGGGCCGAGAACGACTGCATGTCGCCGTCGTGGTGATGGTGGTGCCCCTCCTCGAGAAAGTCGGGCTCGAGGTCGAGGATGCGGCCGAGGTCGAAGGCGTTGCGGCCGAGCACCGCGTCGATCGGCACGTCGCAGTTCGTGGTGCGGTGGAGCTTGGCGTAGGGGTTGATCGCGCGGATCTCGCCCTCGACGCGGGCGAGGTCGGCCTCCGAGACCAGGTCGGCCTTGTTGAGCAGGATCACGTCGGCGAAGGCGACCTGGTTGCGGGCCTCGGGCGCGTCCTTCAGGCGCTCGGACAGCCACTTGGCGTCGGCGACCGTCACCACCGCGTCGAGGCGGGCGGCGTCGCCGACGTCCTGGTCGACGAAGAAGGTCTGGGCGACGGGGGCCGGGTCGGCGAGCCCGGTGGTCTCGACGATGATCGCGTCGAACTTGCCCCGGCGCTTCACCAGCCCGTCCATGATGCGGATCAGGTCGCCGCGCACGGTGCAGCAGACGCAGCCGTTGTTCATCTCGAACACCTCCTCGTCGGCGCCGACGACGAGGTCGTTGTCGATGCCGATCTCGCCGAACTCGTTGACGATCACGGCGTAGCGCTTGCCGTGGTTCTCGGTGAGGATGCGGTTGAGCAGCGTGGTCTTGCCGGCGCCGAGGTAGCCGGTCAGCACGGTGACCGGGATCTTCTCGGAGGTGACCGACTCGGCGTTGGCGGGGCTCTGCGATCCGGACATGGGCGACTCTTCCGACGGGTGATGCGGTGGGCGCCCGCGCTCGCGCCGGGCCGCCGATGACATGTCATATCGTATCATCGGACCGCGGATGGAAGCACCCGAGCGGACGCCGCCCCGCCTCCCGCGGCCGGCATGCGGCTCCGTCGCGAGACCGTCGTGAAGACCTGCCACGACCCATGGCCATGACCAAGCGGTGCCGTTTCCGGTCGCGGCCTCGCCGCGGACCGCTTGGGCGACCGCACGCACGAGCCCGATATCCCGCGAGCCCGATATCCCGAACGTGATCGCCTCGACCCGCCTCGATCGCCTCCCGGCCGCGCTTCCGCACCGCCGGGCCATTGTGCCGCCCGGATGCGCGGGATATCGGCGCCTCGGGGAGCCGCCCGTCCCGGGCCTGCCTTAGAAAAGCACCATCGATCGGTTCGATGCATCGGGACGGGTTCCCGCGTTCGACCGCTCCGCACCGGCCCACAGCCATCAAGCACCTCCCTCGACCCGAAGACGACAGCGCGATGGACGCCCGCACGCCACTCGATCCCGACACCGACGCGCCGGCGGCCCGGGCGCACGGCCCGCGCCGCCAGGGGCTGCTGCCGATCGCGGTCGTGCTGTCGCTGGTGGTCGCCGCCGTCGCCGTGGTCGCGGTGTTCCCGCAGCCGGTGCGCGGGTTCCTCGAGACGGTGACGACCTACGCGCGCGGGATGCTCGGCGGCACGAAGGGCGAGGAGACCGGCGAGGCCGACGCCCCGCCCTCGTCGGCCGAGCGGATCTTCCGGCCGACGCCGGAGCAGCGCACCACCTTCGAGATCCATCCGGTGGCGACGATGACCTTCCGCCCGGAAGGCTCGGCCGAAGGGCGCATCGCGCTGAACGACGACGACAACGTGCCGGTGGCCTCGCCCTATTCCGGCCGCGTCACGAAGGTGCTCAAGCGCGCGGGCGACGACGTGAAGGCCGGCGACGTGCTCCTCGTCATCGAGGCCACGGACATGGTCCAGGCCCAGAACGACTACCAGAGCGCGCTCAACACCATCCAGAAGCAGCAGGCGCTGCTCAAGCTCGACCAGACCATCGCCGCCCGCCAGCAGGAGCTGTTCGCGGCCAAGGCGGTGGCGCTCAAGGACTACCAGTCGGCCCAGAACGACGTGATCGCCGCCCAGAGCGACCTGAAGACCGCGCAGGCCTCCCTCGACGCGGTGCGCAACCGCCTCAAGCTCCTCGGCAAGACCGACGCGGAGATCGCCGCCTACGAGAAGAACGGCACGATGAGCGCCGAGACGCAGATCCAGGCGCCGATCGCCGGCACCATCGTGCAGCGCAAGGTCGGCATCGGCCAGTACCTCACCACCTCGAGCGACCCGGCCTTCGTGATCGGCGACCTGTCCACGGTATGGCTGATCGCCAACGTGCGCGAGAGCGAGATCCCGAAGATCCGCATCGGCCAGGAGGTCGAGGCGCGGGTCGCGGGCTTCGGCACGCGGGTGTTCAAGGCGCGGGTGAACTACATGTCGTCGAGCCTCGATCCGGCGACGCGACGCCTCGCCGTGCGCAGCGAGGTCGACAACCCGGACCGGTCGCTGCGCCCGGAGATGTTCGCCACCTTCACCATCATCACGGGCAAGCCCCAGCCCTCGCCGGCCGTGCCGCTCGCCGCGGTCGTCTACGAGGGCGCGAGCGCCCACGTCTGGGTCGCCCGGCCCGACGGCGCGATCGCGGCGCGCGGCGTCAGCCTCGGCCTGGTCAACGGCGACAACGTCCAGGTCGTCGAGGGGCTCGCCGCCGGCGAGGAGGTCGTCACCCGCGGCGCGCTGTTCATCGACCGCGCCGCGTCGGGCGACAAGGCGTCCTGACCGGACCGGAACCGCCGGAAGGGCACCCGACGCGATGAACAGCCTGATCGTCTTCTCGCTGCGCCAGCGCGTGCTGGTCTGCCTCGGCTTCCTGGTGATGCTGGCGCTCGGCTACGCCAGCTACACCCAGCTCAACATCGAGGCCTATCCCGACCCGGTCCCGCCGCTCGTCGACGTGATCACCCAGAATCCCGGCCAGTCGGCCGACGAGATCGAGCGCTACATCACCATTCCGCTGGAGGTGGCGCTCGCCGGCATCCCCAACGCGCAGGTGGTGCGCACGATCTCGCTGTTCGGCCTGTCCGACGTGAAGGTGCAGTTCAACTACGAGTTCACCTACGAGGAGGCGCTGCAGCGGGTGCTCAACCGCCTGTCGCAGGCCCCGCCCCTGCCGAACGGCGCCACGCCGCAGATCTCGCCGACGAGCCCGGTGGGCGAGATCATGCGGTACAAGCTCGTCGGGCCGAAGGGCTTCTCCTCCGCGGAGATGAAGACCCTGCAGGACTGGGTGCTGCAGCGCCGCTTCAAGGCGATCCCCGGCGTCGTCGATGTGACCGCCTTCGGCGGCAAGGCCAAGGAGTACGAGATCGCGGTCGACCTCAACCGCCTCCAGGCGCAGGGCATGACCCTGGTGCAGCTCGTCTCGGCCCTGAACAACTCCTCGATCAACGTCGGCGGCCAGACGCTGAACGTCGGCGAGCAGTCGGCCGTGGTCCGCGGCGTCGGCCTGATCCGCGACATGGACGACATCCGCGACACGATGCTGACCCAGGTCAACGGCACGCCCGTGCTGGTGCGGGACGTCGCCGATGTGCGCGTCTCCAACGCGCCGCGGCTCGGCATCGTCGGGCACGACGGCTCGAGCGACATCGTCGAGGGCATCGTCCTGATGAGCCGCGGCGGCCAGAGCCTGCCGACGCTCCGGCGGGTCGAGGCCGAGATCGAGAAGATCAACGCCTCGACGATCCTGCCGCCGGACGTGAAGATCGAGCGGATCTACGACCGCTCCGGGTTGATCCACACCACCACGCACACGGTGATGCACAACCTCGTCTTCGGCGTGGTGCTGGTCTTCGTGGTGCAGTGGCTCTTTCTCGGGTCGCTGCGCAGCGCGATCATCGTGGCGGCGACGATCCCCTTCGCCCTCGGCTTCGCGATCCTGATCCTGGTGGTGCGCGGCGATTCGGCGAACCTCCTCTCGCTCGGCGCGATCGATTTCGGGCTGATCGTCGACGCCACCGTGATCATGGTCGAGAACGTGTTCCGGCACCTGGCCGAGCCGCACCACACGGAAGGGCAGCCCGCGCCGGGGGGCCTCACCGGCCGGCTCGGCACCATCGCCATCGCCGGCTCGGAGGTGAACCGGGCGATCTTCTTCTCGGCGACGATCATCATCGTCGGCTTCCTGCCGCTGTTCACGATGTCGGGCGTCGAGGGCCACATCTTCGGGCCGATGGCCAAGACCTACGCCTACGCGCTGGTCGGCGGCCTGCTCGCGACCTTCACGGTCTCGCCCGCGCTCTCGGCCGTCATCCTGCCGAAGCACGTGGAGGAGCGCGACACCCTGATCGTGAAGGTGCTGCGCTTCGGCCACGAGATCATCCTCGGCTTCGGCCTGCGCAACCGCATCCTGTCGATCGCCGTGACGGTGGCGATCCTGCTGGTCTCGGGGCTGGCCGCGCGGAACCTCGGCCTCGAGTTCCTGCCCAAGCTCGAGGAGGGCAACCTCTACGTGCGCGGCACGATGCCGGCCTCGATCTCGTTGGAGGCCGGCAACGCCTACGTCGAGCGGCTGCGCAAGATCTTCACCGAGGTGCCGGAGGTCGTCACCGTGATCTCGCACCAGGGACGGCCGAGCGACGGCACCGACGCCACCGGCTTCTTCAACGTCGAGATCCTGGCCCCGCTCAAGCCCATCGACGAATGGCGCAAGGGGCTCGACAAGGAGCAGCTCATCGCCGGCCTGTCGAAGCGCCTCGACGCCGAGTTCCCCGGCATCGAGTTCAACTTCTCCCAGTACATCGAGGACAACGTCCAGGAGGCGGCCTCGGGCGTGAAGGGCGAGAACTCGGTCAAGGTCTACGGCACCGACCTCGCCGCGATCACCAAGGCGGCCAACGACGTGAAGGCGGTGCTCGCCACCGTTCCCGGCGTCACCGACCTCTCGGTCTTCGCCTCGCTCGGCCAGCCGACGGTGCGCATCGACGTCGACCGCCACAAGGCCGCCCGCTACGGCCTCTCGATCGGCGACGTGAACACCACGATCGCCGCCGCGATCGGCGGCCAGACCGCGGGCGACCTCTACGAGTACGGCTCCGACCGGCATTTTCCGATGCGGGTGCGGCTCGCCCGCGAGTACCGCTCCTCGCTGGCCACCATCCGCAACATCACCATCGGCGCCGCCAACCCGAACGGCGGCGTGGTGCAGGTGCCGCTCTCCGAGATCGCCGACGTCGACCTCGTCTCGGGCGCCTCGTTCATCTACCGCGAGGACCAGGAGCGCTACATCCCGGTCAAGTTCTCGGTGCGCGGGCGCGACCTCGGCGGCACCGTGCTGGAGGCGCAGCGGCGCGTCGCCGACGAGGTGACGCTGCCGGCCGGCTACCACCTCGAATGGGTCGGCCAGTTCACCAACCTGCAGGACGCGGTCACCCGCCTCAGCCTCGTGGTGCCGATCACCCTGGTGCTGATCGCGCTGCTGCTGTTCATCAACTTCAACTCGGTCGCCGACATGCTGCTCGGCCTGTCGGTGATCCCGATGGCGATGATCGGCGGCATCTTCGCGCTGGCGCTCACCGGCACCCCGTTCTCGATCTCGGCGGCGATCGGCTTCATCGCCCTGTTCGGCATCTCGACGATGGAGGGCGTGATCCTGCTCGCCTACTACAACCAGCTGATGGAGGAGGGCTGGCCGCGCAAGGAGGCCGTCTGGCACGCCTCGATCGTGCGGATGCGGCCGGTGATGATGACCTGCGTCGCCGCCTGCGTCGGCCTGCTGCCCGCGGCGGTCTCCACCGGCATCGGCTCGCAGGTGCAGAAGCCCCTGGCGCTCGTCGTCGTCGGCGGCATCCTGCTCGCGCCGAACCTGATCCTGGTGGTGGTGCCGGTGCTGATCTCGCTGTTCTCGCGCCGCCGGCCGAACCCGCTCGCGACGCCCGCTGTCCATCGGGCGGCGGCGTGATGGTTTTGATCAGGACGTTGCCGCGCCCCTTCCCTCCCCCCTCTGCGGGGGCGGGTGGGCCTCGCGTCAGCGAGGGTCGGGAGAGGGGAGAGCCATGTCCGGAGAGGTCGCTCCCCTCTCCCGACCCGCTTCGCGGGCCACCCTCCCCCGCGGAGGGGGGAGGGCAAAGCGCGCTCGTCCTCGCAGCCGTGGCGCCGGCACCACAACGCTCGGCCTCCCCGCCGGCGACGCCGCCCGCCGCATTGACTTGCGCCGCCCCCGCGGCGCTCTACCGGGCGGAGGATGGCGCCGTCGCGCGCGCGTCCCGCGTCGGAAGCGTCATGATCGAGACGGCCCTCAACCGCCGGTCCGCACGGGCCGTGGCCCTCGCCGCGAGCCTGGCCCTGTCGGGCTGCGCGGTCGGCCCGAACTACGTCGCGCCCGAGGACCCGCCAGTCGCGCGCTACACCCGCGAGCCGCTGGCGAACCCGAGCGCGGCCGACAAGGTCGCCACCCGGCAGGGCGGCTCAGCCGACCAGAGCTTCGTCTCCGGCGCCGACATCCCCGGCCAGTGGTGGACGCTGTTCCGCTCGAAGGCGCTGAACCGCTTGGTCGAGGAGGCGCTGGCCAACAACCCGAACCTGGAGGCGGCGCAGGCCTCCCTGCGCATCGCGCAGCAGAACGTGCTGGCCCAGAAGGGCACGCTCTATCCCTCGCTCTCGGCCAACCCGCAGGCGCTCGGCGCCAAGGCGCCGGGGCTCGACCTGCAATCGCCGCTGCAGAACCAGAACAACTACCTCTACAGCCTCTACACCCCGCAGGTGACGGTGGCCTTCAATCCCGACGTGTTCGGGCTCAACCGCCGCACCATCGAGGGCCTGGAAGCCACCGCCGAGAACCAGCGCTTCCAGCTCGAGGCGGCCTATCTCAGCCTCACCGCCAACGTCGTCGCCGCCGCAATCCAAGAGGCGGCACTGCGGGCCCAGATCGACGCGACCAAGCGCGTGATCCAGGCGCAGACCGAGGTGCTGACCCTCTACAACAAGCAGCTCTCGCTGGGGCAGATCGCCGGCGCCGACGTGATCCAGCAGCAGGCGGCCCTGTCGCTGTCGCAGCAGCTGCTGCCGCCGCTGGAGAAGCAGCTGGCGCAGCAGCGCAACCTCCTGACCGCCCTCGCCGGTCGGCTCCCGAGCGAGGAGGTGGCCGAGACCTTCACCCTCGCGGCCCTGCGCCTGCCGACGAAGGTGCCCGTCAGCCTGCCCTCGCGCCTGGTGCAGCAGCGGCCGGACGTGAAGGCCGCCGAGGCCCTGGTGCAGCAGGCCAGCGCCGGCATCGGCGTCGCGGTGGCGAACCGCCTGCCGCAATTCGCGATCACCGGCGCCGGCGGCTCGAGCGCGGTGCGGCTCGCGCAGATCGCCAACCCGGGCGCCGGGTTCTTCACCATCCTCGGCCAGGCCACCGCGCCGATCTTCGACGCCGGCACGCTCTACCGCCGCCAGCGCGCCTCCGAGGAGACGCTGACCCAGGCCCAGGCCCAGTACCGCGCCGTGGTGATCGCCGCGTTCCAGAACGTGGCCGACGCGCTGCGCGCGCTGCAGGCGGACGCCGGCGCGGTCGCCGCCGCCTCGGCCGCCGAGAAGGCCACCGGCCAGAGCCTCGAGCTGATCCGCAAGCAGTTCTCGGCCGGCGCCGTGAACTCGACCCAGGTGCTGATCGCCCAGCAGGGCTACCTCTCGGCGCTCGTCACCTCGGCCGGCGCGCGCGCGACGCAGTACGCCGACACCGCGGCCCTGTTCCAGGCGCTCGGCGGCGGCTGGTGGAACCGCGCCGACGTCGCCCCGCCCCCGCCCGAGACCGACCCGCTGAAGTTTCTCTAGGCGGCCTCGGCGCAGCCGCCGATCCGGAGCTTGGCGGACGCGCGAGGTGGCAGGGGCGATATCGGCATGGTGACGTCATCGCCGGAGCCGCCTGCGATCGACATCACACCCACGCCGTCATTCCGGGACTGCGAAGCAGAGCCCGGAATGACGGAGCGGGCACGGTCATCCCCGCAGGAACAGACGGACGCGCGGGGCGATCCGCCCTCAAGCCCCCGCCACCACCAGGACGATCTCCCGGCGATGCGGCCGGTCGCGGTGCTCGATCAGGTACACGCCCTGCCAGGTGCCGAGGGCGAGGCGGCCGTCCAGAACGGGAATCGTCAGCGCGGAATCGGTGACCATCGTGCGGATGTGGGCGGGCATGTCGTCCGGCCCTTCCGCGCCGTGGACGTAGGCGACGTGGCGCGGGGCGAGACCGTCCAGCGCCGTCATCAGGTCGGCCTGCACGTCGGGGTCGGCGTTCTCCTGGATGGTCAGCGAAGCCGAGGTGTGCCGGCAGAACACCGTGGCGACGCCGTCGCGGACGCCGCTGCCGCGCACGAAGGCGGCGACCGCGTCCGTGAACTCGGTGAAGCCCGGACCCGGCGTCGCGATCGTCAGCCGCGCGCCGGCCTGCCGCCGGATCTCGCCCGAAAACAGGGTCTCGACGGGTCCCACCGTGCCGCGCTTCATTCCGTCGTCTCCAGGGTCGTGCCCGGCATCGTCTCGCGCTCGCCCCGCGCCAGGATGCGTTCCAGAAGGTCGATCCGGTCGGCCTCGGCCGCCGGCTTGTCCCAGCGGATGCGGCTGACGCGGGGGAATCGCATCGCGACGCCCGACTTGTGCCGGGTCGAGCGTTGCACGCCCTCGAAGGCGATCTCCAGCACCAATCCGCCCTCCATCCCGTAGCCGATCTCGCGCACCGGGCCGAAGCGCTTGACCGTGTGGTTGCGGACGTAGCGGTCGAGCTTGGCCAGCTCGGCGTCGGTGAAGCCGTGATACGCCTTGCCCACCGGCACCAGCTCGGGGCCGCCCGCGCCGTCCCGCCACACCCCGAACGTGTAGTCGGAGTAGAACGACGAGCGCTTCCCGTGCCCGCGCTGGGCGTACATCATCACCGCGTCGACCAGATGCGGCTCGCGCTTCCACTTCCACCACGGGCCCTTGGGGCGGCCGGGCAGGTACGGGCTGTCGCGGCGCTTGAGCATCACGCCCTCGATCGCGTCGGCGTCGTCGCCCGCCCCGACCGCGGCCGGGTCGGCCCGCGCCGCCGCGAGATCGTCCCAGGTCGCGAACGGCACCAGCGGCGACACGTCGATCCGGGCGTGGTCGAGCGTCGCCACGAACGCCTCCAGCCGGGCGCGCCTCTCCAGGAAGCCGAGGGCCCGCAGGTCCTCGCCGTCGGCGGTCAGCAGGTCGTAGGCACGCACATGGGCCGGGAACTCCTCCATCAGCTTGCCCGTCACCGCCTTGCGGTTGAGGCGCTGCTGCAGGACGTTGAAGCTCTGCACGCGGCCCTCGCGCAGGATCAGCAGCTCGCCGTCCAGCGTGCCGGTGAAGGTGACGGCCTCGGCGAGGTCGGGAAAGGCGCCGGAGATGTCCTCGCCGGTGCGCGAGTAGATCCGCGCCACCGGCTCGCCCGCCGCGTCGCGCCCGCCGACGAGCTGAACGCGGATGCCGTCCCACTTCCACTCGCCGGAGAAGTCGGCCGGGGCGAGCTTGTCGAAGTCGGTCTCCTCCTCGATCGGGTGCGACAGCATCGGCGGCCGGAACGGGGCCGGGTTCAGAGTCTCGGGCCGCGGGCCGCGCCCCTCCGCCCAGGCGAACAGGGTCTCGAACGGCGCCCTGAGCCCGTGCCAGACCTCCTCGACCGCGTCCGCCTCGTGGCCGCCGAGCGCGCCGACCGCGGTCTTGGCGAGCCGCGCCGAGACGCCGACGCGCAAGTTGCCGGTCACGAGCTTCAGGAGCGCCCACCGCCCGGTCTCGTCCAGCGCGTCGAGCCAGGTCGCCAGGTGGCCGGGCAGGTCGGCCTTGCGGATGGTGGACAGGGTCTCGACCACCTCGGCGAGCGTCGGCACGTGCGGGGGCGGGTTGTTGTGGCCGGGGCCGGGCGCGCCGACCGGCCCCCCCTCCCGCTCGGGAGAGGGGGCCGGCGCTGCGTCCGCGACGGGCCCCGGCCAGATCAGCGCGGTCGTCTCGGCGAGGTCGCCGACGTAGTTGTGCGAGAGCCGGAACAGCACCGGGTCGATCCGGGCCTCGACGAGGCCGCGGATCAGCGCGGGCTTGGCCTCGCGGAAGCTCAGGGTGCCGGTCATCGCCGCGAGCGCGTAGCCGCGCTCCGGGTCGGGCGTGCGGGCGAAGTAATCCTGCAGCAGCCGCAGCTTGGCGTTGCGGCGCGGCTCGTAGGCCAGGCGGTCGAGGAGCTCGGCGAACTCGTTCACGCGGCGGCCTCTTCGGCGGCGTCCCCGGCGGCCGGCTCGGCCTCGCCGTCGTCGCCGTAGCCCAGCATGTGCAGCGGCTTGGCCTTGATCCCTTGGCTTCCGCACCAGTGCACCAGCGCGTCCTCCTGCCCGTGCGTCACCCAGACCTCGCCGGCCCCCGTCTCGCGGATGGTGCGGCAGAGATCCGGCCAGTCGGCGTGGTCGGAGATCACCAGCGGCAGCTCAACGCCCTTCTGGCGGGCGCGGGCCCGCACCCGCATCCAGCCCGAGGCGAAGCTCGTAACGGGATCGGGGAATTTTCGCGACCACACGTCCTGGATCGACGAGGGCGGGCACAGCACGATGGCCCCCTTCAGGCTCGCCCGGTCGGCCGCCGCCACCTTGGGGGTCTCGCCGAGCGCGAAGCCCTCGCGCTTGTACAGCTCGGTCAGCTTCTCCATCGCCCCGTGCAGGTGGATCGGCCGGTCGTAGCCGGCCTCGCGCAGAAGCATCATCACCCGCTGCGCCTTGCCGAGCGCGTAGGCGCCGACGATGTGGGCGCGCTCGGGGAACAGCGCCACGGAATCGAGGAGCTTGCGCACCTCCGCCGCGGTGTCGGGCATGCGGAACACCGGCAGGCCGAAGGTCGCCTCGGTGATGAACACGTCGCACGGCACCACCTCGAACGGCAGGCAGGTCGGGTCGCGCGCGCGCTTGTAGTCGCCCGACACCACGACGCGCACGCCCCCGGCCTCGATCGCGATCTGCGCCGAGCCGAGCACGTGGCCGGCGGGGGCGAACCGCACCGTCACGTCGCCGATGCGGATCGGCGCGCCGAGCGCCGCCTCCTGGCGCGCACGGCAGAAGTCCTCGCCGTAGCGCACCGCCATGATGCGCAGGGTCTCGCCGGTGGCCAGCACGCTGCCGTGGCCGGCCCGGGCGTGGTCGGCATGGCCGTGGCTGATCAGCGCCCGCTCGACCGGCCAGGTCGGGTCGACGTGGAAGCGCCCGAGCGGGCAGTACAGCCCCTCGCGGGTGAGGGTGAGAAGGTCGCCGGCGCGAAGCGTCATCGGTCCCGTGGTGACGGTGGATGGGATCGGGGGTGATATAGGGCGTCGTCCCGACGAGACCCGGATCGATCCCCACCATGTCCCAGACCGGCTCCGGCGACCTGCTGGCCGACCGCCGCTTCGCCTATGCCGAGGCGTGCCTGGCCGAGGGCGATTGCGTCGGCGCCGCCGAGATGGCGGAGCAGGCGCTCGAGCGCGCCCCGCGCTTCGCCGCCGCCTGGGTCCTGCTCGGGCAGGCCCGCGAGG
>NZ_VRVH01000011.1:0-48650 GCF_008040095.1 Methylobacterium sp. WL6
CTCTCGCGCCGTCCGAACCCGGCCCGAGCCGCGGGACGGGCTGACCGCGCTCGGCAGCCGGCGCCACGGCGATTCCGAGACCGAGGCCTGCCTCGACGCGCTCGGCGTGACATCGCGCCGCGCGGCCGGCTCGGCCCTCAAGTTCGCGCTGATCGCCTCGGGCGAGGCCGACCTCTACGTCCGCTGCGGACCGACCATGGAATGGGACACCGCGGCCGGCGACCACATCCTGACCGCCGCCGGCGGCCGTGTCGTCACCCCCACCGGCCGGCCGATCATCTATGGCCGGCACGCGATGGCCTATCGCAACGGCCCGTTCGCGGCTCTTGGCGATCCGGCGCTCGCCGCCCGGGTCGCGCTTCCCGATCGCGGGCCGATCCTGCGGCCGCGGGAGGGCGCAGCGGTGACGCGGCTCACTCCCGTCCTCCGTCCGTGAGCGGCTGCAGGCTCGGCCAGGACGCCTCCGCCCGCTCCGCCAGCGTGGGGTCCGCCAGCACCCGATCCCGTCGCTCGGCGTTGCGGAACAGGTAAAGGCGCTCCTCGATCACCGCGAAGACCAGCGGATCGGCGTCGACCAGCCGTCCGTCGAGGATGCCGACGACGTCGTATCCGCCCAGCCGCGGCGTGTAGACCGTAGGGTCGCGCAGGTAGGCGGCGCGGTTGGCGGCACCGGCGAACCGCCAGGTCCTGCCGCCGCCGGAAGCCTCGAACGCGGACGAGCCCGCCCGCGGGCCCTTCGGCAGGAAGTAGCTCACCGGGTCGAAGCCCAAGAGCGCGAGCGGGCCGGCGACGGGCGTCTGTCCGATCGCCGGCTCCGCGAGGCCCGCCAGGACGAGGATGGCGCAGTCACGCCGCGTTAACCACATCGTGTCCACCTGTCCCCTAGCTCGCGCCCGGATCGACCGCCGTACGCTCCGGCGGCAGGTCTGCCGCATGTCCTTGGGGGCGGACGCAAGGCATCGTCCAGGTGCGCATCCAAGTCCAGGCGCGCGATCGCGTCCCATGACGGCGCCGCCTTCAGCGGATCGAGGAGGAACCATGACCACACCCGATTCCCCCCGCACGGCCACCCTGCGGCAGGACGCGCCGACACGCCGCCGCGCCCTGGCCGGCCTGAGCTCGGCCGGGCTCCTCGTCGCGTCGACGGCCGCGTTCGGCGTTTCCGCGAGCGTGCCGGCCTCCGCCCGCGGCGTCGAGGATCCCGGCGCGCCGGAGACCTTCCGGCCACGCGAGATCGTCGATTCCGGCCACAAGTTCTTCGGCAGCGTCTCGCGTGGGCTGGCGCTCACGGTGCAGGAGGCGACCAAGCGCTGGGGCGAGCCCAACGGCTACATCCTCGGCCAGGAAGCCTCCGGCGCCATCGTCGGCGGCGTCCGGTACGGCGAGGGCACGCTCTACACCCGCAATGCGGGCCAGCGCCGGATCTACTGGCAGGGCCCGACCCTCGGCTTCGACATCGGCGGCGACGGCGACCGCACCATGATGCTGGTCTACAACCTGCCGGCGGTGAATGGGATCTACCGCCGCTTCGGCGGGGTCGACGGCTCGGCCTACTTCGTCGGCGGCTTCGGCATGACGGCGGTGACCAACGACGGCATCGTCGTGGTTCCGATCCGGACCGGCGTCGGCGCCCGCCTCGGCATCAACGTCGGCTATCTGAAGTTCACCGGCACGCCGACCTGGAACCCGTTCTGACGCGACCGAATCTCGACTTCGCGCCCGCGCGCAAAACCGGTTAGACTGCGGGTCAGCTTCGGCCGGGCATGCTCGGCCCACGGGCACGGCATCCGGGTTCAGCCCCGGTGTCCGGGCTCGTTCTGCGTGTGGTCGCATCGTCGCACGAGCGGGCAGGGTCCGGTCTTGCGGCGGCGCTCAAGGGATCGAGTTCGCCCGCGTGATCGAAACCGTGATGGTCTTCGCCCTCGGCTTCCTGGTGGCGATCCTGTGCGCGCTGCTGGCGCTGCCCGCCGTGAACGCGCGCGCCGCCCGCCTGGCGCGGCGCCGGACGGAGGCGCAGCTGCCGCTGTCCGTCGGAGAGATCGCCGCCGAGAAGGACTTTCTGCGCGCCGAGTTCGCGGTGCGGCAGCGGCGGATGGAGCGTGCCGTCGAGGACGCGCGCAGCAAGCGCCAGGCCGACATGGCGGCCCTCGGCAACCGCACCATGGAGGCGGCCGCCCTCGCGCGCGACGTCGCCGCGCGCGACGCCGAGATCGCCGAGGCGCTGGCGCTTCGCGGTCGTCTCGAGAACGAGCTTTCGACCGCGCAGGCCGACGGCTCGTCGAGCCTCGCGACCCTGCTCGCCCTGGAAGAGGCGCATGCCGACCTCCTGGACAGCCTGCTCGCCGCGCGGAACGCCCTCGGCACGGTCGAGGACGTCCCATCCGATGCCGGCGCGGCGGAGAGCGAGGGCAGCGTGCGCGAAAAGCTCGCGGCCACCGAGGCGGCGCTCGCCAAGGCCGTGTCCGACCGCGGGGAGTCGGTCGAGCGCGAGAATGCGGACCTTCGCCGGCGCATCACCGAGGTGGCCGACACCCTGACGCAGCGCGAGCGCCTTCCGCCGGTCGCGGCCTACGCGATGCGTGCCTCCTCGCACTGAGCGGCCGTCGAGCCACCAAAATCCTAGGGTTGCGGTTGCGAAACCGCGCCGCGATGCCTTGTTTCCACCACGCGATGGCATCATCGCACCGCCATCCCCCCTCTCGATCCGACAGATGGAACGACGCCCCATGGCCTTGAAGCTCATGTCCCTCGCCCTCGCGCTCGGCCTGGCCGTGTCGTTCTCCGCGCCGGCCTCGGCGGCGCCCGAGACCAAGCGCGGCAACGAGACCCTGAAGAAGTACTGCACCGGCGATTACCTGAACTATTGCGGCAACCTCGCCCCCGAGGACCCGAAGCTCGATGCCTGCTTCGAGAAGAACTGGAAGTCGCTGTCCGAGAATTGCCGCCGGGCGATCGACGCCTACGAGGCGACCAACGGCGACAAGAAGGGCTGAACCGCTCGACCGAGCCGGTTCGAGGCGAAGCTGTGGCGCGCGAACGCTCGCCTCGCGTTCCGGCAACGGCTAAGGTGCGATCCTCCCTCGGGAGGACCGCCCCAGAAGTGCCCGCCGGACCCTCCGCGATGCCGCCCACCCGCGTCCTGACGTTGACCCTCGCCACAGGCCTCGCCGCGCTCGCGCTGGCAGGGTGCGGCCGCCGCGGAGCCCTCGAGCCGCCGGGCGCCTCGGCGACGACGCCGCAACGGAGTGCAGCCCAAGGCACCCCCACGGCGACGGCCGGACCCCGGACCCTTCCGCAGAGCACCGGCCTCGGCGGCGGCACGCCGGAGCCCGATCCGTCCGCGGTCCGCGACGGCGACGAGCTGCCGCCCTCCGCGCTCGCCCCGGCCTCCGGCACGGAGGCGCCGGTCGAGACCGGCCGCGGGGCCAAGCGCGGCTATCGCATCCCGAAGGATCCCTTCATCCTCGATCCGCTGCTGTAGCGCGCCGCTCCCGCGCCGGATCGCACGGCGCCCTCGTCTTCCACCCTGCTCTCCCGCCCCGGGGGAGGCTTCCCCGCGGACGGGATCTCGAGCCGAACGGCGGATCTCGACGCTTCCCGGACACGGCCGAACGATGCACCATTTCCAGGATCGCGATGGACGCCTGCACGCCGAGGACGTCGACCTGACGGCCCTGGCCGAGCGGGTCGGGACGCCGTTCTACTGCTACAGCACCGCCACCCTGGAGCGGCACTTCCACGTCTTCGCCGAGGCGTTCTCGGGCGACGACGCGCTGGTCTGCTTCGCCATGAAGGCGAATTCCAACCAGGCCGTGCTGGCGACGCTCGCCCGGCGGGGTGCCGGCATGGACATCGTCTCCGAGGGCGAGCTGCTCCGCGCGCTTCGGGCCGGGGTCGACGCGCAGAAGATCGTGTTCTCCGGCGTCGGCAAGACCCGCGACGAGATGGCGGCGGCGCTGAAGGCCGGGATCTACTGCTTCAACGTCGAGAGCGAGCCCGAGCTGCTGGCGCTGTCCGAGGTGGCGACCAGCCTCGGGATCGAGGCGCCGGTCTCGATCCGGGTCAATCCTGACATCGACGCGGGCGGCCACGCCAAGATCTCGACGGGCAAGTACGAGAACAAGTTCGGCATCCCGATCACGCGCGCGCCCACCGTCTACGCCCTGGCGGCGACCCTTCCGGGCCTCGCGATCCACGGCGTCGACATGCATATCGGCAGCCAGATCACCGATCTCGCGCCGTTCGAGAATGCGGCGCGGCTGCTCGCCGGGCTGGCCGGCCGGTTGATCGCCGAGGGCCATCCGATCCGCCACATCGATTTCGGCGGCGGCCTCGGCATCCCCTATCGCGACGACAACGCAGCCCCGCCGGACCCGGCGGCACTCGCCGCGACGATCCGCCCGCATTTCGCCCCGCTCGGCCTGCGGCCGGTCTTCGAGATCGGCCGGATGATCGCGGGCAATGCCGGCATCCTGGTCACCCGCGTGGTCTACGTGAAGGAAAGCGAGGGCCGCACCTTCGTCATCGTGGATGCCGCGATGAACGACCTGATCCGGCCGACCCTCTACGAGGCCTATCACGCCCTCCGCCCGGTGGAGGCTCCGGCCGCCGACGCGCCGCGCGTGACGGCGGACGTGGTCGGACCGGTCTGCGAGACCGGCGACTATCTCGCCCTGCAGCGCGAGATGCCGCGGGTCGTCGCCGGCGACCTGATCGCGGTGATGACCGCGGGCGCCTACGGAGCGGTCCAGGCCGGCACCTACAACACCCGCCGCCTCGTGCCCGAGGTGCTGGTCAGCGGTTCGCAGGCGGCGATCGTGCGCCCGCGCCAGAGCTACGACGCGCTGATCGGCCTCGACCGGATGCCCGACTGGCTCGCCTGAGCGCCGGCCGTCGCGTCAGTGTCCCGGTGCTGCCATCGCACCGGGCTTGTCGTGGGTGCCGAGACGTTCGACCAGGGTCGCGCTCGCGCGGTTGAGGCCGACGATCTCGACCGCCCGGCCGTGATGGCGGAACTTCAGCACCACCCGGTCGAGGGCATTGATCGCCGTGATGTCCCAGAAATGCGCCGCCGCGAGGTCGAGCACGATCCGCTCGGCGTCGTCGCGGAAATCGAACGCGCCGTGGAATGCCTCGGCCGTCGCGAAGAACAGCTGCCCGGTGACGACGTAGGTGCGGACCACGCCCTCCCGGCGGCTCTCGACGCGGAAGACGCGGGCGACCTTGCGCGCGAAGAACACGCCCGACAGCAGCACGCCGACGAGGACGCCGCGGGCGAGGTCGTGGGTTGCGACCACCACCGCGACGGTGGCGAGCATCACCACGCTGGACGAGCCCGGGTGCCGGGCGAGATCGCGAATCGAGCGCCAGGAGAAGGTCTGGATCGAGACGAAGATCATCACCGCCACCAGCGCCGCCATCGGGATCTGCCGGACGTAGGCGCCGAGCGCGACGATCAGGAACAGCAGGAAGCAGCCCGCCCACAGGCACGACAGGCGACCGCGGGCGCCGGAGGTGACGTTGATCACCGTCTGCCCGATCATGGCGCAGCCGGCCATGCCGCCGAAGAAGCCCGAGACGATGTTGGCGGTGCCCTGGCCGAGGCATTCCCGGCTCTTGTCGCTGCCGGTATCGGTCATCTCGTCGACGATCGCCGCCGTCATCAGCGATTCGAGCAGGCCGACCATGGCGACCGTGGCGGCGTAGGGCAGGATGATCCGCAAGGTCTCGAAGCTCAGAGGGACCTGCGGAGGCAGGAACGAGGGCAGGCTGCTCGGCAGCGCGCCCATGTCGCCGACCGTGCGGATCGGCAGCGCCAGCGCGATCGCGGCGATCGTCAGGAGGACGATGCAGACGAGCGGGGAGGGCACCGCCCTGGTGAGGCGCGGAAGGCCGTAGATGATCGCCAGCCCGATCGCGACCATCGCGTAGACGGTCGGACCGCGCCCGATCAGCTCGGGCATCTGCGCGAGGAAGATCAGGATCGCGAGGGCATTGACGAACCCGGTGATCACCGAGCGCGAGACGAAGCGCATTAGGTCGCCGAGCCGCAGCAGGCCGGCGCCGATCTGGATCAGGCCGGCGAGGATCGAGGCGGCCAGCAGGTATTGCAGGCCGTGCTCGCGCACCAGCCCCGCCATCACCAGGGCCGTGGCGCCGGTGGCGGCCGAGATCATCGCCGGCCGTCCGCCGACGATCGCGGTGGTCACCGCGATGCAGAACGAGGCGTAGAGCCCGACCTGCGGATCGACGCCGGCGATGAGCGAGAAGGCGATCGCCTCCGGAATGAGCGCGAGCGCGACGACGGTGCCGGCGAGGAGCTCGCGCGGCACGTGCGGGGCCCATTCGGCCCGCAAGGTTTGAAAGGTCATGCAAAGGATCCGGCCCGCGCCCGCGGAGGGCGGCGTGCGGGCTCATGAGAGACGGGATTTCGACGGGAGACGGTTCGGCGGCCCAAGCACGATGCCCCGTGGAAACGGGGACCGCGGGGCGTCGCGCGCGCTACGGCGGCGTCATCGATGACGGGCGAACGTCTGCCGGAACCATGAGACCCTGTTAGACAGCGGCACCCGGCCACGCAACCCGCCGCCCGCTCATGCCGGTGCCGCAGCGACGGCGTGCAGATCCGCGACCAGCTCGGCGACGCGCTCACGCTTCGCGTCCCAGGCGAACATGAACCGGGCTCCACCACCGATGAAGGTGTAGAAGCGCCAGCCCCTGCCGCGCAGGCGTTCCATCGTGTCCGCCGGCATCGCCAGGAACACGGCGTTGGCCTGGACCGGGAACATCGGCGCGATGCCGGGCATGTCCGCGACCGCCGCCGCGAAGCCCTGTGCGCAGGCGTTGCCGTGCGCGGCGTTTCTCAGCCACGCCCCGCTCTCCAGCATCCCGACCCAGGGGGCCGAGAGGAAGCGCATCTTCGAGGCGAGCTGCCCCGCCTGCTTGCAGCGATAGCCGAAATCCTCAGCCAGTGCGGCGTCGAAGAACACCACCGCCTCGCCGGCATGCATGCCGTTCTTGGTGCCGCCGAAGCAGAGCACGTCGACGCCCGACCGCCACGTCATGTCCGCCGCGCTGCATCCGAGATGGGCGCAGGCGTTGGCGAAGCGGGCCCCGTCCATGTGCAGCGACAGGCCGAGGTCGCGGCAGGTCGCCGAGATCGCCCGCAACTCGGCGAGGGTGTAGACCTGCCCCGTCTCGGTCGGCTGCGTCACCGTCACCACGCGGACCTTCGGGAAGTGGATGTCCTTGCGGTTGGTGGCGAGCGCCCGGATCGCGTCCGGGGTCAGCTTGCCGCTCTCGGTGCGGACCGTGAGCAGCTTCGAGCCGTTCGAGAAGAACTCCGGCGCGCCGCACTCGTCGGTCTCCACGTGGGCGGCGTCGGCACAGATCACGCTGTGGTAGGAGCGGCACAGCGCGGCCAGCGCCAGCGCGTTGGCGGCCGTGCCGTTGAAGGCGAAGAACACCTCGCAGCGGCTCTCGAACAGGGTGCGGAAGGCGTTCGCCGCGCGTACCGTCCAGGCATCCTCGCCGTAGGCCGGCGCATGCCCGGCATTGGCGGCCGCCATCGCCGCCCAGGCTTCCGGGCAGATGCCGGAATAGTTGTCGCTGGCGAATTGCTGCGCGTCGTCGGTCATCGCTGTTTCTCACCCGTCATGAGCGTCCCTTCGCCAGCCCTGCCGGGACGAGTCCGGCCTGGGATGTCATACCCGACTTAGGACGGCATTGCAGGAGCCGGGCCGGATTGCTGCGCCCGGCATGCCCTGTGCGGGCGGACGACGGCTTTCCGCCCTGCGTCCGCGCGGTCACACCGCACGCGGATCGACGTCGCGTCGCCAATCCGGTTGGAACTCGCGGGCGCTTGGTGTAAGAGCCTGCCCAAGGTGCAGATTTGGTGCCGAATCGAGACGGTCCGAACCGCGTCCCGCCCGGGCGATCCCCGGGTCCGGGGCGCTGTCGGTTTCCCGCAACGCTCGCGGGCGTCACGCTGACCGCGCCGACCGAATGCCACGTTTAAACCGGTTCTAGAGGATCCACTCCGTTGCAGGTACTCGTTCGCGATAACAACGTCGATCAGGCGCTCCGCGTCCTCAAGAAGAAGATGCAGCGCGAAGGCATCTTCCGCGAGATGAAGCAGCGCAAGGCCTACGAGAAGCCGTCCGTGCGCAAGGCGCGCGAGAAGGCCGAGGCGGTGCGTCGCGCCCGCAAGCAGGCCCGCAAGACCGCGATCCGCGAGGGCCTGATCGCTGCTCCGAAGCCGAAGCCCCGTTTCGGCGCCGGCGCCCCCCGTCGTCCCGGCTTCCCGTCGATGACCCCGTCCGCTCCGGCCGGTGGCGCTCCGGCGGCTTCCGCCGCCGAGTAAGACGATCCGGGCCGCGAGGCCCGTCGATCGCAATCCTCGAAAAAGGCCCGGCCGCCCTTGCGGTCCGGGCTTTTTTCGTTCGTGAAAGGATTTCGGACGACGCCGCGTGCGCCGTCCTCGTATCTGACCGGAACGCGCTCAGGCGGCGCGGGCGGCTTCCGTCGCATGCTCGGCCTGGACCAGCACGTCGAGGGCGCGCCACGGCTTCTGCATGAACACCGCCTGCGCCGGCATCCTCGCATCGCCGCCGGCATCGTAGCCCGAGGTCACCACCACCCGCACGTCCGGCCAGCGGCGCTCGACGGTGCGGGCGAGCGCGAGCCCATCCATGGCGCCCGGCAGGCGGATGTCGGCGAAGAGCAGCGCGACGGTGACGTCGTCGCGCTCCAGGATCGAGATCGCGGCCTCCGCGCTGTCGCAGGCGATCACCCCGAGGTCGGTCTCCTCGAGCACGGCGGCGGCGAGGTTGCGGACCGCGGCATCGTCCTCGACGACGAGGGCGACCGGACAAGGGGAGGGGGCGCGGTCCATGGGACCTCCTTCACGAGATGTTGCGGATGCGGGTTCGATGCCTGACCGGCGACGCGACCTCATGCGTGGGGCGCTGATTCCCGGATGAGCCATGCTGCGCCGTCCGAAGCCGGGTAACAAGAGTCCGAATTCGTCTCAAGCGCATGCCTGCGTTGCGACCGGTTTGGCGAGGATCCGTTCAGGAGCGCACAAACTCCGTGCATGCTGCAGTGCGTTAGCGAACTGTTCATCATCGACAACGAAATGTTACGGTTCGGCGACGGCGCGGCACCGGGCTTGCCCGAGGGCAGACTGGGTGAGGTTCGCGCCAGCGCGATCAGCAAGAGGTTGGCCCCAACCATGTGCCGCTTCCTGGCCTATAGCGGTGAGCCGGTTTTCCTGTCGGACCTCGTCTGCGCGCCGACGCACTCGCTCGTGCATCAATCGTTGCACGCCGAGCAGGGGAAGACCGAGACCAACGGCGACGGCTTCGGCCTCGGCTGGTACGGCGAACGACCGGAGCCGGGCGTCTATCGCGACATCTCGCCCGCCTGGTCGGACGAGAACCTCGTCAACCTGTGCGGGCAGGTCCGCGCCCGGACCTTCTTCGCGCACGTGCGCGCCTCCACCGGGACGGCGACCGCGCGGACCAACTGCCACCCCTTCGTGAACGGCCGGCACCTGTTCATGCACAACGGTCAGATCGGCGGATACCTGCGGATCAAGCGCCGCCTCGAGTCGCTGATCCCGGACGCCCTGTACGACGGGCGTCGCGGCAGCACCGACTCCGAGGCCCTTTTCCTGCTCGCCCTCTCCAACGGCCTTGCCGAGGACCCGATCGGCGCCATGGCCGAGACCTTGGCCACCGTGCGCGACCTGATGAAGGCGGCCGGCATCACCGAGCCGCTGCGCTTCACCGCGCTGCTGACCGACGGCGACGAGCTCATCGCCTATCGGTGGGCCTGCGACGCGCGACCCCCGAGCCTGTACTATCGCCAGACCGAGGCCGGCCTGGTCGTGGTCTCCGAGCCGATCGACGGCGCCAAGGACGGCTGGCAGGTCGTGCCGAAGGGCGGCACGCTGCGCGCGCGCCGCGGCGGCCCCGTCACGGTGAAGGGCCCGGAGCCGGTCAAGCGCAGCATCGCCGCCTGAGCCGGACATCCCGGCCGGTTCGTTCCCGCCGGCGCCTTGCCCCCGGCGGCGTCGAGCGCGACATTGCCTCGGTCGCCGGCCCATCGCGGCCGGTCGGGCAGGGATCGCAGGGCCGACATGTATCCGGACGTGACGCTTCACATCGCCGGCGCCTGGGTCGCCGGCTCGGGCGGCGAGACGCTGCCGGTGCTCAACCCCGCCACCGGCGAGACGATCGGGCGATGTGCCGTCGCGACCCGGGACGACCTCGACCGGGCGCTCGAGGCCGCCGCGCGCGGCTTCGCGCAGTGGCGCAAGGTCTCGGCCTTCGATCGCGGCAAGGTGCTGCGCCGGGCCGCCGACCTGCTGCGGGAGCGCGCCGACGCCATCGCCCGGATCATAACGCTGGAGCAGGGCAAGCCCCTCGCCGAGGCGCGCATTGAGACGATGGCCGCGGCCGACGTCACCGACTGGTTCGCCGAGGAAGGCAAGCGCGCCTACGGCCGGGTGATCCCGCCCCGCGGTGACGGGGTGCTGCAGTTCGTGGTGCGCGAGCCGGTCGGGCCGGTGGCCTGCTTCACCCCGTGGAACTTCCCGATCAACCAGGCCGTCCGCAAGATCGCCGCCGCGCTTTGCACCGGCAATCCGGTGATCCTCAAGGGCCCCGAGGACACGCCGGCGAGCTGCGCCGAGCTGGTGCGCGCCTACCTCGATGCCGGCGTGCCGGGCGATTGCCTCGCGCTGGTCTACGGCGATCCGGCGACGATCTCTTCATACCTGATCCCGCATCCGGTGATCCGGAAGATCTCGTTCACCGGCTCGACCGTAGTCGGCAAGCAGCTCGCGGCCCTGGCCGGCCAGCACATGAAGCGGGCGACGATGGAGCTCGGCGGCCACGCGCCGGCGATCGTCTTCGGCGATGCCGACGTCGAGAAGGCGGTGGCGGTGCTCGGCGCCAACAAGTTCCGCAACGCCGGCCAGGTCTGCGTCGCGCCGACCCGCTTCCTCGTCCACGATTCGGTGTTCGACCGCTTCGTCGACGGCTTCACCGACCTCGCCTCCAACCTGAAGGTCGGCGACGGCCTCGATCCCGAGACGAAGATGGGCCCGCTGATCCACGGGCGGCGCCTGGAGGCGATGGAAGCGCTGGTCGCCGATGCCAACGCGCAGGGCGCCACGCTGCGCACCGGCGGCAAGCGCATCGGCAACCGCGGCAACTTCTTCGAGCCGACGGTGCTGACCGACCTGCCGCTGACGTCCCGGATCATGAACGAGGAGCCGTTCGGCCCCGTCGCGGCGATCCAGCGCTTCTCCGACGACGCGGAAGCCTACGCGGAGGCCAACCGCCTGCCCTACGGCTTGGCGGCCTACGCCTACACCCGCTCGTCGGAGCGGGCGACGCGGGTGTCGAGCATGGTCGAGAGCGGCATGGTCTCGATCAACCACCACGGCATCGCCCTGCCGGAGACGCCCTTCGGAGGGGTGAAGGAATCCGGCTACGGCAGCGAGGGCGGCTCCGAAGCGCTGGACGGCTACCTCGCCACCAAGTTCGTCACGCAGGCGAATTTCTAGGCCTCGAATTCAGGTTCACCGCGTCTTCTCTCCCCCCCTGCGGGGGAGGGAAGGGCGCGCTGATGCCCTCAATAATGCGGCGGTGGGGGCTCGGCGCCGCCGACAGCCGTGCGAGCGCCCGCCTCCTCGACGCGCTCGATCAGCGATTCCACCTGCCGCCGCAGCCGGTCGATCAGCCGCCACTGCTCGGTGACGGTGCGGTTGAGGTCGTCGATGGTCGCGTCCTGCTCGGTGAGGCGCATCTCGAGATGGTCGATGCGGGCGGACTCGCTCATCGCAGGGCCTCCGGCGGATGGTCGGGCCGCTCGGCCAGCGCCGGCCCCAGCGCGATGCGGCCGTCGAAGACGAAGCAGTCGCCGGTCCAGCGGCTCTCGGCCTCCGGCACGGTCTCGAGGTATTTCAGGATGCCACCCTGGAGCAGATGGACGTGCGCGAACCCGCGCGCCTTGAGGTAGGCGCCGGCCTTCTCGCAGCGGATGCCGCCGGTGCAGAACAGCGCCACTTCCGCACCGGGATCGAGCGTCTCCGCGAACGCGCGAAACTCGCCGAAGCGCGACAGCCCCGGATCGACCGCGCCCGCGAACGTGCCGAGCGCCACCTCGAACCGGTTGCGGATGTCGACCGCCACCACCCCCGGCCGGTCGAGCAGCGCGTTCCAGTCCTCGGGCGCGACGTAGGTCCCGACCCCGTCGGCCGGGTCGGTGGCGCCGCCGTCGAAGGTCACGATCTCCGGCTTGCGCTTCACCTTCATCCGCGCGAACGGCGGTGCCTCGGCCGTCGACAGCTTGCATTCGAGCCGATCGAGGCGGCCGCCGAACAGGTCGGGCCCGTTCAGGGCGGCGAGGAACGCCGCGATCGCCTCGGCCGAGCCCGCCACCGTGCCGTTGATGCCTTCGTGCGCCAGCAGGAGCGTGCCGGTCAGGCCGAGGTCTTGGCACAAGCCCTCGATCACCGGCGCGAGCGTTGCGGCATCGGGGAGGGGGACGAACTGGTAGAGGGTGGCGACGGTTTGGGGCATGGCGCGGGTTTAGCAGGGCCTGGCTATCCGGGGAATTCACACGCGGTTCGCCATTCCCGTCCTCGACTCATCCTGAGGTGCCCGCGTCAGCGGGCCTCGAAGGAGGCCTCCAGAACCCTCGGTGCGACCTGGAGGCCTCCGCTGGGCTTCGACGCCTCAGGATGCGGTGGTTTGACGGAGGTCTGAAGCTCGATCACTTGACGACCGGGTGAGCCCCCGCTCAATGCGCCTCCTCCCAGTTCTCCGCTGCCCGCGCCTCGACCACCAGCGGCACGTGGAGCGTGAGCGCCGGAGCCGGGGCCTCTTCCATGATGCGCTTGATCACCGGGATCGCGCGATCCACCTCGGCCTCGTTCGTCTCGAACACCAGCTCGTCGTGCACCTGCAGCAGCATGCGGACGTTCAGGCGCTCGGCGGTGAGCGCCGCCTCCATCCGGGTCATCGCCCGGCGGATGATGTCGGCGGCGGTGCCCTGGATCGGGGCGTTGATCGCCTGGCGCTCGACGCTGGCGCGCTCGGACGGGTTGTTGGAGCGGATCTGCGGGTAGTGGCAGACGCGGCCGAACAGGGTCGTGACGTAGCCCTTGTCGCGGCAGGCGCGCTTGGTGGTGTCGATGTAGTCGCGGATGCCCGGGAAGCGCTCGAAATACTGCTTGATGAACAGGCTCGCCTCCTCGCGGCCGATGCCGAGGCGGTCGGCGAGCCCGAAGGCCGAGATGCCGTAGATGATGCCGAAGTTGATGGTTTTGGCCCGCCGCCGCAGGTCCGGCGTCATCTCGGAGAGCGGCACGCCGAACATGGCGCTCGCGGTCGCCGCATGGATGTCGATGCCGTCGGCGAAGGCCTGCCGCAGCTGCGGGATGTCGGCCATGTGGGCGAGCAGGCGCAGCTCGATCTGGCTGTAGTCGGCCGAGATCAGGCGGTTGCCGGGGTCGGCGACGAAGGCGCGGCGGATGCGGCGGCCCTCCTCGGTGCGGATCGGGATGTTCTGCAGGTTCGGGTCCGAGGAGGACAGCCGTCCGGTGGTGGTGGCGGCGAGCGAGAACGAGGTGTGGACCCGGTTGGTGTCGCGGTCGGCGTGCTCTTGCAGCGAGTCGGTGTAGGTCGACTTCAGCTTGGCCAGCTGGCGCCAGTTGAGAATCTTCTTCGGAAGGTCGTGCCCGGCCTGGGCCAGCTCCTCGAGCAGGGTCGCTGGCGTCGCCCATTGGCCGGAGGGCGTCTTCTTGGCGCCGGGCAGGCCCATCTTGCCGAACAGGATGTCGCCGATCTGCTTCGGCGAGGAAACCTGGAAGCGCTCGCCGGCATCCTCCTGGATCTCCTCCTCGAGACGCGCCAGGATCTGCGAGAAGTCGCCGGACAGCCGCGAGAGCATGTTGCGGTCGACGCGGATGCCGTGCTGCTCCATCCGGGCGATCACCGCGATCAGGGGCCGTTCCAGGGTCTCGTAGACGGCGAGCCGCCGCTCGGCGACGAGGCGGGGCTTCATCATCCGCCACAGCCGCAGCGTCACGTCGGCATCCTCGGCCGCGTAGGCGGTGGCCCTGTCGAGCGGCACCCGGTCGAAGGTGACCTTGGCCTTGCCGGTGCCGGCCACGTCCGAGAAGGTGATCGGCTGGTGGCCGAGATGGCGCTTGGCGAGTTCGTCCATGCCGTGCCCGCCCTTGCCGGCATCGAGCACGTAGGAGATCAGCATGGTGTCGTCACACGGCGCCACGGTGATGCCGTAGCGCTGGAACACGAGCCAATCGTATTTCAGGTTCTGCGCCACCTTGAGGACGCTCGGGCTCTCAAGCAGCGGCCTCAGCCGACTGAGCGCGGCGTCGCGGTCGATCTGCGAAGGCAGCGGCTCCACGAGATCGGACGCCGTCGCCCCGCCGCCGAACAGGTCGTCGGCGTTCGGCGCGGCCTCGACCGCGCGGACATGGGCGAGGGGGATGTAGGCGGCGCGCCCCGGCGCGACGCAGAGCGACACGCCGACAAGGTTGGCGTGGTGCGCATCGAGCGAGTCGGTCTCGGTGTCGACTGCGATCACGCCGACCTCGTGCGCTTCGGCGATCCAGGCATCGAGATGCTCGAGCGAGAGGATCGTCTCGTAGGCGCTGGTGTCGAACGGCTTGCTCGCCTCCGCCGCGCGCGCCGCGACGAGGTTCGACGGCGTCGGATCGGACGGGCCCCGGGCTTTGGGCGCGGCGTCCGGCAGGCCGAGATCGGCGAAGGGGTCGATCTCGGCGCCATTCCCGACCGCGGCTGCGGCGTCGGAGAAGGGGGCGTCGTCGCCCGGGACATGGCCCGGGAGCAGGCGCGGATCGGGCTTCACCGCTTCCGGGTCGACATGCAGCATCGCGGCGATGCGCCGGGTCAGCGTGTTGAACTCCATCGCCTTGAGGAAGCCGACGAGCTTTTCCGGGTCGGGCTTGGGCAGGCGCAGGTCGTCGAGCGCCACCGGCACGTCGACGTCCTCGACCAGGGCCACGAGCCGGCGCGAGAGCCGCGCCTGCTCGATGCCGGCGAGCAGCATCTCGCGGCGCTTGGGCTGCTTGATCTCGCCCGCCCGCTCCAGGAGCTGCTCGAGGCTGCCGTATTCCTTGATCAAGGCCGCCGCGGTCTTCAGGCCGATGCCGGGCACGCCGGGCACGTTGTCGGAGGTGTCGCCGATCAGCGCCAGCGCGTCGCCGATCTGGTTCGGCTGCAGGCCTTCCCACTTGGCGACGATCGACGCCTCGTCGAGGTTGCGCTCGGGGCGGTGGCCCGGCTTGCCCTTGGAGCCGGATTCGAAATCGTAGAACCGAACCAGCGGCCCGACGAGCTGCATCAGGTCCTTGTCGGACGAGACGATGATGACGCCGGCACCCCGCGCCTCGGCCTGCCGGGCATAGGTGGCGATCAGGTCGTCGGCCTCGTAGCGCTCCATCTCGATCGCATGCAGGCCGAAGGCGCGCACCGCGTCGCGCATCAGCGGCATCTGCCGCTTCAGGTCGTCCGGCGCGTCGGGGCGGTGGCCCTTGTAGTCGGAGTAGAGCTCCTTGCGGAACGAGCCCTCCGACTTGTCGAAGACGATGCCGAGATGGGTCGGGCAGATGCCGGCCGCGCCCTCCTGAACGAACTGCGCGATCTTGGTGCAGAACAGCCGCACCGCACCGGTCGGCAGCCCGTCCGAGGGACGGAAGTTGAACTTTTCCGGCTGGTTTATCGCCTGGAAGTAGGCCCGGAAGATGAACGACGAGCCGTCCACCAGGATCACCTGATCGCCGGGGCCGACGGGGGAAGGAAGCGTCTCGTCGGTCATGGTGCGCGGACATCTCGGCGAACGGGAGAACAGAGGATCACGCAGCCGGATCCTGATGCGCCTCGAGCTCGGCGCGGCAGACCACAGCGATCTCCATCAGCGGCTCGTGGACGGTCCTCCATGCGATGTCCAGCGCGACACGATGATAGGCGTGGCGATAGAAGTTGCCCGTATCTGCGACGTCCTGCCAGGGGATGTGCGGATGCCGGGCTTTGAATGCCGCTCCGAGGCGTCGGCTCGCCTCGGACACGATCTCGATGCAGCGGATCACCGCGTAATTCGTCCGCAGATCGGCGGCGAAGGCCTCGTAGGGCATGCCGTCGATGAAGTCGCGGGCAGCCTGAACGTTGGCGACGATATCAACGCAGGCGTCCGATTCACGCTCAGAAAGCACGGACGGCATCCCGCTCGGCGCGCGAGAGAATGTGCGGCTTCAACGTCTCGCGATTGGCGACGTCGACGGGGACCGGGAACAGGCTCCCGATGGCTCGGCAAATCCCGACGTAGTTGAAGGCATCTCGTACCGCCCGCGCGTCGATCTCGATCATCACGTCGAGGTCGCTGCCTGCATGGTTCTCGCCCCGCGCGACCGAGCCGAACACCGCGGCATGCCGCACGCCGAGGCGTTGCAGCTCCGGCTCATGCGCACGCAGGATGTCGATGGCGGCGTCGCGATCCATGGACCGACCCTACCGCGGATCCGACCTTCGCGGAACGCGCCTCAGGTCGCAGCCCCCACCGTATCCGCCATCTTCGCCCGCCGCGTGCCGAGCGGCTGCGGCGCCCCGACCGTGGTGTCGCGGACGGTCTGGTGCTCCATCTCGGCATTCACCTCCGCGCCGAGCAGCACGATCACCGTCGAGATCCAGATCCAGGTCATGAACCCGATCACGGCGCCGAGCGAGCCGTAGGTGTCGTTGTACTTGCCGAAGTTCGCCACGTACCACGAGAAGCCGAGGGAGCCGGCGAGCCAGGCGAAGGCGGCGATCGCGCTGCCCCACGTCACCCAGCGCCAGCGCGGCGCGTCGCGGCAGGGGCCGTAGCGATAGAGCAGGGCGAGGCCGCCGAGGACGGCGACGAACAGGGCGGGCCAGCGCAGCAGCGCCAGGTACCACGCGTCCGCCGACAGGCCGACCGTGTTGAACACCACCGGCAACACCACGATCGCCCCGAGCGCCAGGATGATGAACAGCAGCGCGCCCGCGGTGAAGGCGAGGGACCGCAGGTTCAGCCAGACGAAGTTTCGCGTCTCGCGCTCCTCGTAGACGATGTTGAGCGCGTCGAAGACCGCCTTCATGCCGCCATTGGCGCTCCAGACCGAGAGCAGGATGCCGGTGAAGAACGTGACGCCGAGGGTCGTGTCGCCCTTGGCCGCGATGCGCTTGACCTGCTCGCCGACGATGTCGATCGCGCCGGAGGGCATCACCCCCTGGAGGCTGGCGAGGTGGTCGTTGATCGTGGCGACGTCGGCGAAGAGGCCGTAGCAGGACACCAGCGCCGCCACGGCCGGGAAGATCGCGAGCAGAACGTAGAAGGTGACGCCGGCCGCGACCGAGACCAGGCGATTCTCCTTCAGGTCGCGGAACACGCGCAGCCCGACATCCTTCCAGCCGCTTTTGGGTATCTCGGAGGGGGTGCTCGCCTGCCGGCCGCGGTCCGACTCGGTTTGCGCCACCGCCCGGGCGTCGCCGCCGGAATGCGAGGGCGAGGGCGCACGGGGACCGTCCGGGGCCGGCGCGGGCCGGTCTCCACCGCGCCGATACGGCAGCGCGGCGATGCCGACGAGGGTGGCGGCGAGCGCCAGCGTCCACACGGCGGAATGGCGCTCGTCCAGTCCGTCTGCGCTATGGTTTCGGTCGGTCATCAATGGTCCCGTCGCGATGGCCGTCTACGAGACGGCGCGTCGCGACGACAACCGGTGGTCGCAAGGAGTGGTTTCCTCGGACGACGGGCGAATTCTCAGGCTGCCCCGTGCTATTTCACCTGAACACTATCCACGACCTCGCGAAATTTGGCGAGCGTGCCCTCGCGCTGGTCCTCGCGCACCACCCCGAGGGCGCGGAGATAGCCGTCCGGCGCGAAGCGGATCGTCTGGGAGACGACGACCGGCGTGTTCGTCGGCATGTCGGTGGCGCGCGCCACGATCTCGTGCCAATCGGTTCCGTTCGAGCGGTAGCTCTGCGAGCGCTCGATCACGAAATCCTTCATGGTCTGGTTGGAGTACAGCGCGGCCTTGGCGAAGCCGTCGCGCTGCTCGGCCGTCGGCGGCTGCTGCACCGCCTGAGCCAGAACCAGGATCGGCTGCTCAAGGTTGCTCATCTGGTCCTTCGGCCCCTGCGTCAGCAGCACCGAGTTGCCGGCGAGCACGCGCAGCGGGCGGAACCCCGCCGGATCGGCGATGCGGAAGGGCAGCGCGTCGACCTGCTGCGCCAGCGTCAGCGCCGGCCGGATCGTCACGCCGGTGACGAGGCTGCGCATGGTCTTCTCGGTCTCGGCATCGGGCAGCGCCTGCCCGATGATCAGGCCGGTGACGGTCGGATCGCCGACGAGCAGCAGCCACTTGCGGACCGTCGGCGTGGCGCTGCCCGGTTCGCCCGGCTGCGAGCCGGTGAACAGCATGCCGTCGGCCTCGCCGATCTTCACCGGCTCGCGGGTCTCGACGGCGAAGCCCTGGTTCTTCAGGTTGGCGTCGGTGAAGGTCTGCACGAGGTCGGCGAAGGCAGTCGCCGGCAGCTCGACCACCGAGAGCGTCGCCCCGCCCTCCTTGCGCTCGAAGCCGGAGAAGCGGCGCGAGGGCGACATGTCGGAGGGCGGCTCGAACCCGAAGCGCGAGCCCGCGGGATAGACCGGCTCGGCGGCCGACGCCGGCCCCGCATCGAAGCCGAGCACCAGGGCAAGCAGCGCGAGGGCGGACAGACGGGGGCGCAGGCGCATCGAACCAGGATCTCCACAATCCGGAATGGCGCCGGACCGGATGCGATGCGTCGGCCCGCGGCCGGGTCCTGTCAAGCGGACGCGTTCACGCGTCTGCCCGGATGCCGGACCTGCGGGCCTTGGAGCGAACTTCGAACCAGGCGCCTGTCTCCATGAGTCCGCATCAACCAGGGCCCTTCGCGTTCAAGGCGCCCTCGTCACCCGCCGCAGGGTCAGGTTGCAGCGGCCGCCCGGGGGCAGGAAGGGCGGGTCCGGGTCTTCCGCCACCGACAGCAGGTCGCCGCCCGCGACGATGCGGTCGACGCCGTGGTGGATGAGGCGGGAGGGGCCGCCGATCACGAGGGCGTCGCCGGCCGTCAGGCGGATCGAGCGGGTCGGGTCGGAGCGCTTCGGGCCGCCGTAGCGGAACACCGCCGCCGCGCCCAGCGACAGGGACACGACCGGGGCCGTCAGGTCTTCCTCGTCGCGGTCCTGGTGCAGGCCCATGCGGGCGCCCGGTGCGTAGAGGTTGATCAGGCAGGCCTCGGGCGGGCGGGGATGATCGGCGAGCGCGTCCCAGGCGGCGCGTGCGGTCGCGGGCATCGCCGGCCAGGGGTCGCCGGTCTCGGGATGATCCGGCTGATAGCGGTATCCGGCGACGTCCGAGACCCAGCCGAGCGGGCCGGCATTCGACATCCGCACCGAGAACGGTTTTCCCGTGCGCGGCATCCGCGGCGTGAACGGCGGCGCGGCCGCCAGCACGGTCGCGATCTCGTCGGAGAGGCGCCGCCGGGCGGCCGCATCAAGCCAGCCGGGATGGTGGATCAGGCCCGGCGCGAGTTCGACCGCCACGCGCTGCGCGTCACGCGTCGTCGATGTCGCGTTCCAGCACCGTCTTCGAGGCGACGGTGGTGTCGGCCTTGAGGCGATAGACGAGCGGCACGCCGGTGGCGATCTCCAGGCCGGCGATGGTCGTGGTGTTGAGCCGGTCGAGCACCATCACCAGGGCGCGGAGCGAGTTGCCGTGGGCGGCCACGAGCACCCGGTCGCCGGCCATCACGCGGGGCAGGATCGTCTCGATATAGTAGGGCAGCACCCGGGCCGCGGTGTCCTTCAGGCTCTCGCCGCCGGGCGGCGGGATATCGTAGGAGCGGCGCCACTGGTGCACCTGCTCGGCCCCCCAGCGCGCCTTGGCGTCTTCCTTGTTGAGGCCGGACAGGTCGCCGTAATCGCGCTCGTTCAACGCCTCCGAGCGGATCGTCTCGATCTCGGACAGGCCCATCTCGCCGAGCATCAGCTTGCAGGTCCGCTGCGCCCGCCCGAGGTTCGAGGTGAACGCCACGTCGAAGCCGTAGCCCTCGCTCTTCAGCCAGCGCCCGGCCTTGTGCGCCTCGTCGACGCCGCGCTCGGTGAGGTCCGGGTTGCGCCAGCCGGTGAAGAGGTTCTTGAGGTTCCACTCGCTCTGGCCGTGGCGAGCGAGGACGAGCAAGCGGTCCATCGGGGTCCGGTCTTTCTAGGGAGGCGCCCGATCGGGCAGGTCGCTGCGGCTCCTACCAGAGCCGGGCCGAGGCCCCAAGCGCGGGCCGACCACCCGCGCCCGTCCGTGGTCGAGCGTAGCCTTACAGGCCGAGCACATCTGTCATGCTGTAGAGGCCCGGCGGCTTCGGATGCGCCCAGAGCGCCGCCTTCACCGCTCCGGCCGCGAACAGGCTGCGATCTTCGGCGTGGTGCGAGAGGGTGATGCGCTCGCCGGCGCCGGCGAACATCACCGAATGATCGCCAACGACGCTGCCGCCGCGCAGCGTCGCGAAGCCGATGTCGCCGGCCCGGCGCGCGCCGGTATGGCCGTCCCGGGTCGAGACGCGGACGTCGGCGAGGTCGACGCCGCGGCCTGCCGCGGCGGCCTCCCCGAGCAGCAGGGCGGTGCCGGAGGGCGCGTCCACCTTCATGCGGTGGTGCATCTCGGCGATCTCGATGTCGAATTCCGGCCCCAGGGCGGCGGCGACCCGCTGCACCAGGGCGGCGAGCAGGTTGACCCCGAGCGACATGTTGCCGGAGCGCACGATGCGGGCGTGGTAGGCGGCGGCCCGGAGCTTGGCGAGGTCGTCCTCCGACAGGCCGGTGGTGCCGACCACGTGGACGATGCGGGCCTGCGCCGCGAGCTCGGCGAACTGCACCGTCGCCGCCGGGACGGTGAAATCGAGCACGCCGTCGCTGGCCGCGAACGCCGTCAGCGGGTCGTCGGTGACGGGCACGCCGAGCGGGTGGAGGCCGGCGAGCGTCCCGGCATCGTGGCCGATCGCGTCCGAGCCTTCGCGCTCGATCGCGGCCGAGAGCGTGCAGCCCTCGGCTTCCGCCACCGCGCGGATCAGCATCCGCCCCATGCGCCCGTCGGCGCCCACCACCACCAGCCGCATCGTCTTCGCCGTCCTTCGATCCGAGGATCACGGGTATAGGCTCGGTGCCGGCCTGCCAACCCGATCCTGCCGACCCGAACGTGCCTGTGCGCCGGAACACCCCCGGGTGCCATCGCGTACGGAATTCGATGCGCGATTCCGCTACGGCGTTCAGGAACGCCCATCCCGACGCCGACGCCAGGAGACCATCGCCCCGTGCCGCATGCGACCGAGCTGATCGCCATCATCGCCCTGGGCCTCGTGATCGCCTTCGTGTTCGGCATGCTGGCGCAACGCCTGCGGCTGCCGCCGCTGGTCGGCTACCTCGTAGCCGGCATCGCCATCGGGCCGTTCACGCCGGGCTTCGTCGGCGACCAGAAGCTCGCCGGCCAGCTCGCCGAGATCGGCGTCATCCTGCTGATGTTCGGCGTCGGCCTGCACTTCTCGATCAAGGACCTCATGGCGGTGCGCACGATTGCGCTGCCCGGCGCCGTGGTGCAGATCGCGGTGGCGACCGCGATGGGCGGCGGCCTGGCGCTCGCCTGGGGGTGGGGCCTCGGCGCCGGCTTGGTGTTCGGCCTCGCCCTGTCGGTGGCGAGCACGGTGGTGCTGCTGCGGGCGCTGGAGGAGCGCAACCTGCTCGACAGCGACAAGGGCCGCATCGCGGTCGGCTGGCTCATCGTCGAGGATCTCGCGATGGTCCTCGCCTTGGTGCTGCTGCCGGCGCTGGCGCCCTCGCTCGGCGGGAGCGCCGGTACCGGCGACCATGCCACGGGCAACACCCTCGCGCAGGCGCTCTCCGGCTATCTCGGCGACAGCATCTGGCTCACCCTCGGGCTGACGCTCGCCAAGGTCGGCGTCTTCACCACCCTGATGCTGGTCGCAGGCCGCCGCATGGTGCCGTGGCTGCTCGACCAGGCGGCCCGCACGGGATCGCGCGAGCTGTTCACCCTCGCCGTGCTCGCGCTCGCGCTCGGCATCGCCTTCGGCTCGGCGGAGCTGTTCGGCGTGTCCTTCGCCCTCGGCGCCTTCTTCGCCGGCATGGTGCTCGCCGAGTCCGACCTGAGCCATCAGGCCGCGGCCGATTCCCTGCCGCTGCAGGACGCGTTCGCGGTGCTGTTCTTCGTCTCGGTCGGCATGCTGTTCGACCCCGGCATCCTCGTGCGCGAGCCGCTCTCGGTGCTGGCGGTGCTCGGCGTGATCCTGCTCGGCAAGTCGATCGCCGCGGTGGCGATCGTGCTGGCGTTCAAGCATCCGGTCGGCACCGCGCTCACCATCGCCGCGAGCCTGGCGCAGATCGGCGAGTTCTCCTTCATCCTCGTCGGGCTCGGCCTGTCGCTGAAGCTGCTGCCGGAGGAGGGGCGCGACCTCATCCTCGGCGGGGCGCTGCTGTCGATCACGCTGAACCCGTTGTTCTTCGTGCTCGCCGCGCGGGTGGAGCGCTACCTCGCCGACAGGCCCGACCTCGCGCGCCGGTTCGAGCGGCGCGGCGCCGATGCGATCGCCGTCGCCGAGCCCGCCAAGCCCCATCGCGGCCACGCGATCATCGTCGGCTACGGCCGGGTCGGCAGCGGGATCGGCAAGGCGCTCGACGCCTGGGACCTGCCCTTCGTCGTGGTCGATCGCGACCGCCGGCGGGTGCTCGACCTGCGCGCCTCGGGCCTGGAGGTGGTGTTCGGCGATGCGCTGGCGCCGGGCATCCTCGCCGCCGCCGACATCGCGCAGGCCCGCCTCCTGGTGATCGCGACACCGGATTCGCACTATGCGCGCCGGCTGGTCGAGATCGCCCGGGAGGCGAACCCGGGGATCGACACCCTGATCCGCACCCACAGCGACGCCGAGCGCCGCCGGATGGAGGAGGAGAAGGTCGGGCTGGTGCTGATGGCCGAGCGCGAGCTCGCCTTCGGCATGACCTTCTATGCCCTGCGCAGCCTCGGCCTGACCGAGGGCGAGGCCCGCCTCTTCGTCGATGCGAGCCGCGCCGACAGCCGCGCCGAGGCGCCGACGGAGGCCGAGATCGATCCATCGCCGGAACTCCGGCCGCACAAGGAGGAGCCGGCGGCGGGGTGAGCGCCGGCCGCGTCGTCCTAGGCCGCCAGCGCGCGCCCCAATTCCGCGACCCGACGCAGGTCGTCGACGAAGGTCGCGTAGGCCTCCTCCTTCGCCTCGTCCGGCAGGCGCAGCAGGTAGGAGGGGTGGACGGTGATGAAGCCCTGGAAGCGGTCGTCGAGGCGCTCGAACCGGAACGGGCCGCGGGCGCGGGTGATCGGGATCTGCTTGCCCGTCAGCGCCAGCACAGCCGTCGCGCCGAGCGCGACGACGAGCTTCGGGGCGACGAAGTCCAGCTCGCGATCGAGCCACCAGCGGTAGTGGCTGACCTCGCCCGCGGTCGGCTTCTGGTGGATGCGGCGCTTGCCGCGCTCCTCGAACTTGAAGTGCTTGACGGCGTTCGTGAGGTAGCTCGCCGCGCGGTCGAGACCCGCTTCCGCCATCGCCCGCGACAGCAGCTGGCCGGCGGGCCCGACGAAGGGGCGGCCCTGCCGGTCCTCGTGGTCGCCCGGCTGCTCGCCGACGAAGGCGATGGTCGAGCCGATGCGGCCCTCGCCGAGCACGGCCTGCGTCGCGCCCGGCACCAGCGGCTCGGAACGCTTGATGATCGCGTTCAGCGCCTCGAGGGTCTTCGGCGCCTGGTCGGACATCGCCGCCACCGCCTTGGCCGGATCGCGCTTGATCGTCATCTGGGGGGCCCTTTCGATCATCTGCGTGGTTCGGGTCGCGGCCGCGCGGACGAGGCCGGGGATGGCGGCGGTCTCCGGCATGTTGTGCCAGTACTTCTTCGGCATCTCCGCCCGCATCGCCTTGAGGTTGGTACGGGCCGGGTTGAACGTGCTCTCGTAATAGTCCCGCCAGCCGGCCTCGAATCCATCGCCCGCCGGCAGCTGCGCCTTGTCGCCCGGCGGTCCGAAGGTCAGCGCCGTGCGGTCCCAATGCGCCGAGCCGTCCGGCGTCAGGATCGTCCAGTCCATGGCGCGGAACCGGTCGACGAAGAACGGAGCCGCCGCCTCAAGGATGTGGTTGTCCGGCTCGAACCACGCGACGAAGCGTTCGCCCGTATCGGTTTCGATACGGCGAAAGCGCAGGAACGCGTGCATCTTGTGCAGGTCGCGGGCGATCGCCTTGCACATCCCGTTGAGGCGGTGAACCAGCGGGTCGCTCGCCACCTCCGGCAGGTGGCGCTCGCCGCGGAGCACGCGCCAGACCAGGGTGTGGAGCAGCGCGTAGCGCTCGGGATCGCGGTGGGGCACCACCATCGGGATCAGCCCAGCCACGGGCTTCGGCAGCGCGACCGGCGGCGCGTCGGGCTCGTCGCTGGCGGACGTGCCGAACAAGCCGGGCGCATCGCCCGCCGACCACGTGACGCGATCGGGCGGAACCCCGTCGGCGACCAGCCGGCACAGGGCAGCGCGGAAGCCATCGAGATCGGCACCGGGGCGCAGGTGGATCGTACGATGCGCGCTGTCTGTCCCTCCCCCCTGTGCGGGGGAGGGGAGTGTCGCCGCGCATCCATCAGAACAGGCTCAGCTGCTGCGCCGGCTCCACCAGACGGCTGCGCAGATCGAGCCGATCGGTGAGCCCACCCGGCGTGTAGTCGGCCGCGATCAGGAACGGGCGGGCGCGCTTCAGTGCCGAGGACAGCCGCGCCACGTCGTCGAGGCGCAGGCGCGTGTGGCGGCGCGCGCGGATGATCTTGTCGACCGCCCGCGCCCCGAGGCCGGGGACGCGCAGCAGCATCTCGCGGTCGCCGGTGTTCACGTCCACGGGGAAGCGGTGGCGGTTCTTCAGTGCCCAGGCGAGCTTCGGGTCGATGTCGAGGGAGAACATCCCGTCGTCGGCCGCATCGGCGACGTCGTCGGCGGAGAAGTCGTAGTACCGGATCAGCCAGTCGGCCTGGTAGAGCCGATGCTCGCGCTGGAGCGGCGGCGCCTTCAGCGGAAGGATGCCGGAGCCTTCCGGGATCGGGCTGAAGGCCGAGTAGTACACTCGTTTGAGCCCGACGCTGCCGTAGAGATGCGCGCTCTTGCGGATCAGCGCCTCGTCGGTGGTCGCGTCGGCCCCGACGATCACCTGCGTCGACTGCCCGGCCGGCGAGAAGCGCCGCCGCTCGGCCTTGGCCTCGACGATGCGCTCGGCCACCTGCGCCATCGCCCCGAGGATCGTCGCGCCGTCCTTCTCGGGGGCGAGCTTCTGCAGGCTCGCCTCGGTCGGCAGCTCGACGTTGATCGAGAGGCGGTCGGCGTAGAGGCCGGCTTCCTCGATCAGCCATGGGCTCGCCTCGGGAATCGACTTGAGGTGGATGTAGCCGCGGAACCCGTGGTCGCGCCGCAGCGACTTCGCCACCCGCGTCAGCAGCTCCATCGTGTAGTCGGGCGACTTGATGATGCCGGAGGAGAGGAACAACCCTTCGATGTAGTTGCGCTTGTAGAACTCCACCGTCAGCGTCACGACATCCTGCACCGAGAAGCGCGCCCGCTCGACGTTCGAGGAGCGGCGATTGATGCAGTAGGCGCAATCGAACAGGCAGTAGTTCGTCAGCAGGATCTTCAGCAGCGAGATGCAACGCCCGTCCGGAGTGTAGGCGTGGCAGATCCCCGATCCGGTGGTCGAGCCGAGCTCGTCCTTGCCGGCCTTGCGCTTCGGCGCGCCGGACGACGAGCACGAGGCGTCGTACTTGGCGGCATCGGCGAGGATGCGCAGTTTCTTGGCGAGCGTTTCATCCATCGAACAAACAATGAACCCGGGGAGCGTGAATACAAGGCGTCGGCCGGCGTTGCCCCCGGGCGGCGATGCCGCACCCCGCCTGCCTTTCGCGGGGCGCGGCTCTGAAGACCGATCAGCCCTGCTTGAGGGTGGCCTTCAGGGTGATCTCGCAGTCCAGAACCTTCGAGATCGGGCAGCCGATCTCGGCGGCATGCGCCAGCGCGTCGAACTTGGTCTTGTCGATGCCCGGGATCGCCGCGGTCAGCGTCAGCGCGGACTTCGTCACCTTGAAGCCGGCACCGTCCTTCTCGAGCGTCACGACCGCCTCGGTGGTCATCTCGGTCGCGGCCAGACCGGCTTCCTGCAGCTGGAACGCCAGCGCCATGGTGAAGCAGCCGGAATGCGCCGCCGCGATCAGCTCTTCCGGATTGGTCCCGGGCTTGTCCTCGAAGCGCGTGTTGAAGCCGTAGGGCTGCTGCGAGAGCACGCCGGACTGGGTCGTGATCGTGCCCTTGCCGTCCTTGCCATTGCCCTGCCAGACAGCGTGCGCCTTGCGGTTGATCATCGAAGCTCTCCAGGGTTCGCGGTGGCGCGCACGACCGTGCGCGACGTCACCGTCGATGACCGGCCAAGTGGCGCAGGCTCCGGCGAGTTCCAGGCTCAGGCCCCGTCGGGCACCTCCTCGGCGTCGACGGTGCGGCGCGCGAGATCGTAGCCGAAGCCGGCCCGCGCCAGCGCCGCCAGATCCCGGTCGCGGTGGAGAGCGCGGATGTCCGGGCGGCGGAACGGCCCGAGCCGCCGCCGCTTGGCGTAGGCGAAGGCGGCCTTCTCCTCGATCGCCGCCGAATCCGCCTCGGGCACGGCCTCGCGCTCGGCCTCCATCGCGGTCTCGACCGCATCGCGCGACAGGCCCTTGGCCGACAGCTTGGCCGAGGCGCCGCGGGAAGAGGTGCCGCGCCGGCGCAACGTCGCGAGCCGCGCAGTCGCGAAGCGCGCGTCGTCGACCAGCCCGGCGGAGACCGCCCGCGCCACCGTCGCCTCGATCATCTCGAAGAAGGCGCTCGCCTCCTCGCCGCGGGCCCGGGCGCGCTTCTCGACCCGCCGCCGCAGCGTCCGGCGCAGCATCTCCACCGAGGCGCTGTAGCGCTCGAGGTAGTGCAACGCCGCCCGCTCGAGATAGGCGGCCGTGACGGGCGGCGCGGGCCTTGCAGCGCGGGCCGCACCGGAGTCTGCAACAGTTGCGCGTTTCACGGGTTCTTCACGATCCGGACAGGTTTCGGTTTCATGGATCAGCCATGGAACCCAGGCAACGCGGCAGCATCGGTCATGGTCTCCTCCCCGCAGCATCGGCCATCCTGTTGAGACGCGAGTGGCTCCTCGTGCTGCTCGCTCTCGGGCTCGCCGCCACCGCGGCGGCGGTGGTCTACCTGTCCCGTCCGACCACGCTGACCGTAGCGGTCGGGCCGCAGGACGGCCCCGAGGCCGCGCTGATGGAGGCCTACGCCAACGCCCTGTCCCGCGCCCGCGAGGACGTACGCCTGAAGGTGGTGCGCTACGCCGACGTGCGCGACAGCGCGGCCGCGCTCCAGGCCAACAAGGCCGACCTCGCGGTGGTGCGGCCGGACGTGCTGCTGCCCGAGAACGGCCTGACGCTCGCCATCCTGCACGACGAGGCCCTGATCGTCGCCGCCTCGGAGGCCGGCGAGATCGATGATTTTCCCGACCTTGCACGCCGGCGCCTCGGCATCGTCGTGCGCCACAGCGCCGATATTCCGTTCATCACCAACCTGCTGACCTTCTACGACTTCGTCCCCGCCGCCGCCGACATCCCGGACGGCGAGGAAGCCCCGCCGGGGCAGGTCGTGCTGGTTCCGCTCAAGCCATCCGAGGTCACCGCCGCGATCGCCGAGAAGCGGGTCGACGCGGTGGCGATCATCGCCAGCCCGACCTCCAAGGCCGCGGGCGCTATGGTCCACGCCGTCGAGATCGGCCTTCCCGACAAGAAGGTCGGCCTCGTCTCGGTGCCCGACGGCGACGCGATCCTGCAGCGCTATCCCGAGCTGCAATCCGTCACGATCCCGGCCGGAACCTTCGGCGGGCGCCCGAAGCGTCCGGCCGAAGAGGTCAAGACCGTCGGTGCCTCGTATCGCCTGATGGCACGGGGCACCGTGAGCCGGGTCGCCGTCGCCTCCGCGACGCAGCACCTGTTCGAGTGGCGCTCGCGCCTCGCGGCGGCCGCGCCGATCGTCAGGCTGATGAAGGCGCCCGACTTCGACACCACGGTCGCCGCCACCTCGGCGCGCCTGCCCAACCACCCCGGTGCGGTGGACTACTTCGAGCGCGAGCAGCAGACGTTCCTCGACCGCTACGAGGACTACATCTACCTGCTCGCCTTCTTCGGCGGCACGATCGGCTCCGCCGTCGCCTGGCTCGGCCAGCGCCTCGCCCGCAAGCGGCGCGAGCGGGTCGACATCGTGCTCGACCGCCTGCTCGACGTGATGCGCGAGGTCCGCGCCGCGCCGACGATGGCCGAACTCGACGCCCTGGCGATCGAGGTGGACGATCTCGTCGCCGACGTGGTGCGCTACGCCCGCGAGCGCTCGATCGACGCGCGCACGGTCAGCGCCCTGATTCTGGCGGTGGACGGGGTCCACGCGGCGATCAACGACGGCCGACGCGGGCTTTCCGCCGGGGCCGAGCATCGCCCTGGCGGCCGCACGCGGGCCGCCCGGTCGCTCGCCCTCAACCTCTCGGCCGCCGAATAGGCGAGCCCGGGACGCGGTGTGCCCTATCCCTCGATGATCTCGCGGATGCGGCTGGCCAGCACCTCGACCGGGAACGGCTTGGTGATCATCTGCATGCCCGGGTCGAGGCCGCCGTTGCCGAAGATCGCGTTCTCGGCATAGCCGGTGATGAAGAGGATCTTCAGCCCGGGCCGCACCAGCCGGGCGCGGTCGGCGAGCTGGCGTCCGTTGAGGCCGGGCAGGCCGACGTCGCTGACCATCAGGTCGATCCGCGCGCGCGACTCCGCGATGCGCAGGCCGGCCGGCCCGTCGGCGGCCTCGAGGGCGTGGTAGCCGAGCTCGCCCAGCACCTCGACGATGAGATCGCGCACCACCGGGTCGTCCTCGACGACGAGCACCGTCTCGCCGCGCTCGGCGCGCAGGGCCGTGGCGATCCCGGGACCGGTGCCCTCGGCCGCCGCCTCGCCGCGGTAGCGCGGCAGGTAGATCTTGATCGTCGTGCCCGATCCCAGCTCCGAGTAGATCTTGGCGTGCCCCTCCGATTGCTTGGCGAAGCCGTAGATCATCGACAGGCCGAGGCCGGTACCCTGGCCCAGCGGCTTCGTGGTGAAGAACGGGTCGAAGGCCTTGGCGGCCACGTCCGCGCTCATGCCGGTGCCGGTGTCGGTCACGCAGACGCAGATGTACTGGCCCGGTTCCACCTCCGGATGCAGCCGCGCGTAGGCCCGATCGAGGTGGGTGTTGCAAGTCTCGATCACGAGGCGGCCGCCGTCCGGCATCGCGTCGCGGGCGTTGATCGCGAGGTTGAGCAGCGCGTTCTCGAGCTGGTGCGGGTCGCAGAGCGTGAGCCACAGGCCGCCGGCGGTGACGATCTCCAGGTTGACCTGCTCCGTCAGCGTCCGACGCAGCATGTCCTCCATGCCGGCGATCAGGCCGTTGGCGTCGGTGGGCTTCGGCTCCAGCGGCTGGCGGCGGGCGAAGGCCAGCAGGCGGTGGGTCAACGCGGCGGCGCGGTTGGCCGAGGACAAAGCCGCGGTGGCGTACTTCTCGATCTGCTCGGTCCGGCCCTGCTTGATCCGGGTCTGCATCAGGTCGAGCGAGCCGACGATGCCGGTGAGCAGGTTGTTGAAGTCGTGGGCGATGCCGCCGGTGAGCTGTCCGACCGCCTCCATCTTCTGCGCCTGGCGCAGCAGCCCCTCGACCGCACGCTGCTCGGTGATGTCGCGGCCGACGATGTAGAACAGGTCGCCTTCCGGCACCGCGTTCCAGGAGATGGTGAGGCGTTCGCCGTCCTTCCGGATGACGTGGTCGACGAAGCCGTCGACGGTCTCGCCGCGGGCGAGCTGCGCGACGACCTCGGCGGTCTCGGCATGGTCGGCGGTGTCGATGATCGTCGCGAACGGCTCGCCGAGGAGTTCCTCGCGGCTCCAGCCGAGCACCCGCGTCCAGGCCGGGTTGACCGCCTTGAGGTAGCCGTCGAGCCCGGCCGTACCCATCAGGTCGGTCGTGGTCTCCCAGAGCCGGTTGCGCTCGCGGGTGCGCGATTCGACCTCCCGCGTCAGCGCGGCCTCGATCCGCGTCCGGTCGGTGATGTCCTGCACGAAGGCGTAGAAGCCGTCGACGGCGCCGTCGCCATCCCGCCGCGGGATGTAGCGGATGTCCGCGACGCGCTCGCGCCCGTCGGGATGCGGCCACTCCATCTCGAAGCGGACATCCTCCCCGCCGAGCGCCGCGGCGAAGGCCGGCCTACGCCGCGCGAAGCCGTCCTCGTCCACGAGGTCGCGGACGGTACGGCCGATCACTTCGGAAAGCGGGCGCGAGAACCACGTCTCGTAGGCGGCGTTCGCGAAGCGGTAGGTCAGCGTCGGATCGATGAAGGCGATCAGGCTCGGGAGCGCGTCGGCCACCAGGCGAAGCTCGCGCGCAGCCGCGCGGACCGCGTCCTCGGCGTCGCGACGCTCGGTGATGTCGAAGCTCACGCCCGGGAACTGAACGGGGCGGCCGTCCGCATCGAGCACGCACTGCCCTTGCGCCGCGACCCAGCGCACGCCGTCCGGCTGGACGAGCCGGTACTCGGCCGCGAAGTCGCCGCCCGTCCGCATCGCCGCCGCGATCCGCTCCTGCACGGCGGGCAGGTCGTCAGGATGGATGCCGCCGAAGAACTCGGCGATCGGCGCGCCGGCAACGGCCCGGTCGGGATCGACGCCGTAGAGGCGGGCGAAGCGGGCATCCGCGGTGACGCGGTCGGCCGCGACGTCCCAGTCCCAGGTGCCGATGCCGTCGCCGGCCGAGAGCGCGAGGTCGAGCCGGCTGCGGCTGTCCTCGCGGTCCTTTTCCGCCAGGATCTGCGCCGTGGTCTCCCGCGTGATGCAGATCATGCCTGCGACCGCGCCGTCGTCGTCGTGGACCGGCGAGTACGAGAAGGTCCACCAGGTCCGCTCGGGCTGCCCGCGGCGGTGTATCGTCAGCGGCAGGTCGCGCACCGACACGCCTTCGCCCGCGAGCGCCCGGGCGCAGAGCGGCCCGATCTCCGGCCACAGGTCCGCCCACAGCTCCGGAAACCGCACGCCGAGCGCACGGGAGACGCGATCGCCCAGCACCTCGCGATAGGCGTCGTTGAAGAAGCTGACGAGGTCCGGCCCCCAGGCCAGGAACATCGGCACCGGGCAGGCGAGTATCGTCGCGAGCGTGGTGCGGAGCGCCACCGGCCATTCCGCCAGCGGGCCGAGCACCGAGCCGGACCAATCCTTCATCAGGATCTCGCGGCCGGTCTCGCCGCCCTCGGCGAGGAAGCGGAACTTCGGGTCCTCGATGCCGATCGTCACCGGGTCGGTCTCGGCACGGTCCGGTCGCGATCCGGACGTCGGCCGAGGCGGCGTTCCTGGCGGGCGGTGGCTGTCGAAACGTCGGTCCGGAACATCGCAGGAGGGATGTCGGCAAGTCCGATGGGTGTCAACGCGGGTCCGGCGGGTCCTGCTCTCAGGCGGCGACCCGCCCTTCGAGCGGGAAGACCTTCGCCGGGTTCATCAGCCAGTGCGGGTCGAAGACGTTGCGCACCCGCATCTGCTGCTCCAGGTCGGCCTGCGTGTACTGGAAGCGCATCAGCTCGCGTTTCTCGATGCCGACGCCGTGCTCGCCGGTAAGGCATCCGCCGACCTCGACGCAGAGCTTGAGGATCTCGTCGCCCGCGGTCTCGGCCTTCTGCAGCTCGCCGGGCTTGTTGATGTCGAACAGGATCAGCGGGTGCAGGTTGCCGTCGCCGGCATGGAACACGTTGGCGACGCGAAGCCCCTGCGCCTTGCAGATCGCGCCGATGCGCTCCAGCACCACGGACAGCTGCCCGGTCGGGATCGTGCCGTCCATGCAGATGTAGTCGGAGATGCGCCCCGTGGCGCCGAAGGCCGACTTGCGGCCCTTCCAGATCGCGGCGGATTCGGCCTCCGACTTCGAGACCCGGATGCTCGTCGGGCGGAAATCCTGCGCGATCGCCGCGATGCGGGCGAGCATCGCCTCGCACTCGGTGTCCGAGCCCTCGACCTCGATGATCAGCATCGCCTCGGCGTCGCGCGGGTAGCCGGCCTGCGCGAAATCCTCGGTGATCAGGATCGCCTCGCGGTCCATGTACTCGATCGCAACCGGGATGATGCCGGCGGCGATGATCGCCGCGGTGCAGGCGCCGGCATCCTCGACCGACGAGAAGCCGACGAGCGCCGGGCGCGCGCCCTCGGCCGCGCGCAGGATCCGGACGGTCGCCTCGGTGACGATGCCGAGCTGCCCCTCCGAGCCGCAGATCAGCCCGAGCAGGTCGTAGCCGCCGGCATCGAGATGGTCGCCGCCGATCTCGACCACGGTGCCGTCGTTCATCACCAGCGTCACGCCCATCAGGTTGTTGGTGGTGACGCCGTACTTGAGGCAGTGCGCCCCGCCGGAATTCATCGCGATGTTGCCGGCGATGGTGCAGGCAAGCTGGCTCGACGGGTCGGGCGCGTAGAAGAAGCCCTCGTGGCCGACCGCGCCCGAGATCGCCAGGTTGGTGATCCCGCTCTGGACGCGGGCGATGCGGTTCTCGAAATCGAGGGCGAGCACCTGGGTCATCTTCCCCACGCCGAGGATGATCGCATCCTCCTGCGCGATGGCGCCGCCGGCCAGCGACGTGCCGGCGCCGCGCGGCACCACGCGGACGCCGTGGGCGTGGCAATAGGCCATCACCGCGGAGACCTCGGCGGTGGTCGAAGGCAGGACCACCGCCAGCGGCATCTTGCGGTAGGCGGTGAGCCCGTCGGTCTCGAAGGCGCGGCGCTCGTCCTCCGTGGTCACCAGGGCCTCGGGGCCGACCAGCGGCCGCAGGCCGGCGACGATCGCGTCGCGGCGGGCGACGACGCCGGCATCGGGCTCGGGGAAGCGGATGGACATGGCGAAACCTCCGGATTTCGTCGATCCGATCGTCACCGCCTCAGGCCCTTCAGCCGCCGCTCAGGAGCGTGGGCCTAGACGGGTTCCGCGGCGGTGCGGGGACCGTTTGGAGATCAGTCTATCGCACTCCCGGCGGGTCCGCACCGTCGGGCGAAGGGGCGGCTCAAAGGCGACTGAGAGGCTACTGCAACGTTTAGTCGCACCGGCACATCGGCGTGAACGGCGTTTGCACCTTCGACCTGTTCCAATCGACCAAGCTCTGCCATAAGCCTGACGGCCATAGCCGTCATAATGGAGGAAATCCCGATGCGTCATGTCATCCTCGGCGCCGCCCTTGCCCTGCTCTTGCCGATCGCCGCTCAGGCGGAAGGCGATGCGGCCGCCGGCGAGAAGGCGTTCGCACCCTGCAAGTCCTGCCACAACTTCGAGAAGAACGGCGTCGGCCCGAACCTCAAGGGCATCGTCGGCGAGAAGGCCGGCGAGGGCCGCGACGGCTACGCCTTCTCCGCGGCGCTGAAGAACTCGGGCATCACCTGGGACGAGGCGAATCTCAAGGAGTGGCTGGTCGACCCGAAGAAGAAGGTCCCCGGCACCAAGATGGTCTTCCCGGGCATCAAGGACGAGAAGAAGGTCGAGGACATCATCGCCTACCTCAAGTCCAAGACCTGAGCGATCGACGACCCGGCCATTCAGGTCAGGCCGAGGGCCGTTCCCGCTCACGCGGGGACGGCTTTTTTTCTTTGCGGTCGCCGAGTTTCGCAGGAGTCGACATTGCCGGCCCGATCAGGCGTCGGTGCCGTCGTGCAGGCCGGTGCGGAGGGTGACGAGATGGTCGAGCAGGGCGCGGCGCCCCGCGACGTCAAGGCCGGTCATGCCGCCGGCCTGATCGGGAATGCAGGCCAGCGGCTTGCGCAGGGCCCGGCCGGAATCGGTCAGGAAGATGCTGACCTGGCGCTCGTCCGCACGGTCGCGGGCGCGCCGGACCCGGCCCGACGCCTCGAGCCGCTTCAGCAACGGCGTGAGCGTCCCGGAATCGAGGAACAGCCGCGTCCCGATCTCCTTTACCGACAACCCTTCCTCCTCCCACAGGACGAGAAGCACGAGGTATTGCGGGTAGGTGAGGTCGTGCTGGCCCAGCAGCGTGCGATAGGCGCGGCCGAAGGCATGCGCCGCGGCGTAGACGGCGAAGCAGAGCTGGTTGTCGAGGCGCTGCGAGTCCGCGGACGCCTCCGGGACGATTGCGGGCTTCCTCGGCGCTCGCCGCTGCGAGCCTTGCCGAACGGACATGGGCTTTTCGACTCCGGTTGACGACGCTGGTCAAATCCCAGCACGAATTCGGTCAGGCGTAGGCACAGATCTGACGCAGTATCTCGGTCGGGCAATATCTTAGCCAGCACGGAGCGATTGCACAATCTACGCGATCATCCTGCGGCTTTTCGAGACGGACTACCCTTTCCAATCCTTCAGCGCAGCGAAGGGGCTGCCCGAGCGATCCGGCGGCGGCGGATTGAGAATCGGCTCGACCTGGGCGATCGCGTCGGCGAGCGAGAAGGCCGAGCCGGCGGGCAGCTTGCCGCCGGCGGCGTCCTTGTGGCCGCCGCCGCGGAACTTGCGCGCGGCATCCAGGGCGGTCTCGTCGTTCGAGCGGAACGACAGGGAGCCCGTGCGCTGGACGTTGCACACCCGCTTGGCGCCGCCGCGATCCATGATCAGGTCCGAGACGCGCTGGAAGGTGCCCGAATCGAGGCCGAACGAGAGCAGGGTCCCGTCCGAGAGGGGGCGGAACAGCACGTCCGAGCGCGCGAGCACGCGGGCGATCCGCATCCGCGTGGTCAGGTTGCGGTCGTCGTCGTCCTCCCCATCGAGGAGCCGATCGAGGACCTGCCGGCGCAGCGCGGCGACCCGGGTCTCGATCTCGGCGGGCGCCAGGCCTTCGTCGATCAGCCCCGAGACCGCGCGGAGCAGCGCCACGACGAAGCGGTCGTGCCAGGGGTGGCCGACCGGCACGAGGTTGCCGACGTTGTCCCAGAACACCTCGTCGAGCATCAGCCCGCCGGCGAAGGTCGGGCGCTCCTTCTTCCACAGGTCGAGGGCGTCCACCGCCTCGACCAGGGCGTTAAGATCCTCGCCCTCGCGCGTCGCGTAGAGGCTGCGGTTGGCGTGCGCCATCCGCGTGGCGCAGCAGGTCTCGTCGATCAGGACGACGACGTCCGGGTCGTCCAGCTCGAAGCGCTTCGGCGAGGCCGCTTCGTCCACCGGCTCGACCCCGTGCTGGCGCAGCTGGTCGATCGACGAGGCGTGATGGTCGAGGACGATCAGGCGGTGGCGGGCATCCTCGCCCCGCTTGCGGTTCATCGCGACGAAGCTCTTGAGGAACTTCACCGCCACCGGCTCGAGCCCGAGATCGGTCATGATCAGCGTCTCGGAGGCTTCCGCCTTCGACAGGCGCTTCAGCTCCTCCTCGACCACCGGGCCGACATCGGAGTAGCGCGGCACGTGGACGATCCGCGCGACGTCGACGTGGTTGCCGACGATCGCCACGGCGCCGTAGCCGTCGAGGTCGTGATGGGTGATCTGGGTGACGGTCACGGGGCGGTCCTCGGGAGCGATCTCGCCGCCTTATGCGGCACGGCGCGGCCCGGGGCGAGCCCTGCCGAGGCGTGCCTCAATGATACGGGTCGGCGGCGTCCCGAAGCCCGTCGCCCAGGAAGTTGAACGCCAGCACCGTCACCAGCACGGGCACCACCGGCAGCAGCAGCCAGGGGTAGAGCTGCACCGCCGAGAGGTTCTGGGCGTCGTTGAGCAGCACGCCCCAGCTCGTCACCGGCGGCCGAAGGCCGAGGCCGAGGAACGACAAGGCAGTCTCGCCCAGGATCATCGTCGGGATCGAGAGCGTCGCCGAGGCGATCAGGTGGCTCATGAAGTTCGGGATCAGGTGCCGGCCGATGACGCGGGCGGGCGAGGCGCCCATCAGCTCCGCCGCCTGCACGAAATCCTCCTCGCGCAGCGCCAGCAGCTTGCCGCGCACGGCGCGCGCGAGGCCCGGCCAATCGAGCAGCCCGAGGATGATGGTGATGCCGAAGAACACCCAGAGCGGGCTCCAGCTCGGCGGCAGCGCCGCCGACAGGGCGAGCCAGAGCGGGAGCTCGGGCAGCGAGCGCACCACCTCGATCAGCCGCTGCACCGCCGCGTCGACGAAGCCGCCGAAGTAGCCGGCGATGCCGCCGAGCAGGAGCCCGAGCGCGAACGAGATCGCGACGCCGACGAGGCCGATCACCAGCGAGACCCGCGCGCCGTAGATCATGCGCGAGAGCAGGTCGCGGCCGAGCCGGTCGGTGCCCAGCAGATAGAGCGTCCCGCCCTCGGACGGGCAGACGAGGTGCCGGTCGCCCCGGCCGAGCCAGAGATGAGCGTAGGCGTCGCCGCGGCAGAAGAAGCGCAGCGGCTGCGGCGTGACGGCGTCGGTGACGTAGCCGCGGCGGAAGGTCTCCATGTCGAGCTCGGCCCGGTACGGATAGACGAACGGCCCGACGAACCGCCCCTCGTGGAACAGGTGCACCGCTTGCGGCGGCGCGAACAGGTAGTCGCCGTTGCGCCTCGCCTGCTCGTAGGGGGCCAGGAACTCGACGAAGGGCACGGCGGCGTAGAGTGCCAGGAGCACGAGCGCCGAGGCGACGGCGATGCGGTGGCCGAGGAACTTCCGGAAGATCAGCCGCCAAGCCGAGGCGTAGGCCGTGCCGGAATCACGCCCGCCGCCGGCCTCCGGATCGAACGGCGCCGGGTCGACGAAGTGAGGTGCCACGGGTGCCGTCTCGGGCACCATCAGCGTGCCCCCATGCGGATGCGCGGATCGAGCCAGACCAGGACGAGGTCCGAGATCAGCATGCCGACGAGCGTCAGCAGCGCGACGAACATCAGGATGAAGCCGGCCATGAACTGGTCCTGGCTCTTCAGCGCGTCGAGCAGCAGCGGGCCGACGGTCGGCAGGCTCAGCACCAGCGAGACGAGCACCGATCCGGAGACGAGGTGCGGCAGCAGGTTGCCGATGTCGGCGACGAACGGGTTCAGCGACATCCGGAACGGATACTTGAGCAGCGCCCGCAGCGGCGGCAGGCCCTTGGCCCGCGCGGTCACGGTGTAGGGCTTCGCGAGCTCGTCGAGCAGGTTCGCCCGCATCCGCCGGATCATCGCCGCCGTGCCGCCGAGCCCGATCACGAGCGTCGGCACCGCGAGGTGGGCCAGCAGCGACTGGACCTTCGGCCAGTCCCAGGGCTTGCCGGTGAAGGATGCGTCGTAGAGGCCGCCGATCGACAGGCCGAACCAGATGTTGGCGTAGAACAGCAGGATCAGGGCCAGCATGAACCCGGGCACGGCGAGGCCGACATAGCCGAGCACGGTGACGACCGCGTCGCCCGCGGTATGGCGATGCGTCGCCGAGTAGATCGCGATCGGGATCGCGACGAGATGGACGAAGACCAGGGCCGCGAGGTTGACCACCAGCGTCAGCCAGAGCGCATCGCCCACCACCTCGGAAACGGGGCGATCGTACTCGAACGACCAGCCCCAATCGCCCTGCAGCAGCCCGGAGAAGCCCGCCGGGCCGGGCATCAGCCCGATCCAGATCAGGTACTGCTCGTAGACCGGCCGGTCGAGGCCGTATTGCCGGATCAGCAGCTCGGCCTTGGCGACGGACGCCGCCTCGCCCATGGAGCGCAGCTCCATGATCCGGTTCGTCAGGAAGTCGCCCGGCGGCAGCTTGATGATTGCGAAGACGAGGGCGGAGATCACCAGCAGCGTCACCGCCATGGTGAGGACGCGGCGCAGCACGGCGATCGTCATAGCTGGGCCTGGCGTTCGGCCGGGCGGTCCCAGAACATCTCGTCGAGGCGCTGGACGCCGATCATCGCCGTCGGCTCGAAAGCGTACAGCGCCTTGGCCGGCAGGTTGGCGAGATGGCTTGCCGCGACCACCGGCTGCAGCGCGCCCCCGACCGTGCCGATGACCCAGGTGTTCTCGGCGTGGTTCATCAGCATCTCGCGCCAGATCGCCGCCTGCCTGCCCGCGTCGTCGGTGTCGCGCCACTGGCGGTCGAGGTCGATCAGGCGGCGGACGGCCTCGACGTCGCACGCCTCGCCGCTCGCCCCGTGCGTCTCGACGTGAAGGCTCCAGCGCGGCCAGGAATAATGGTCGCTCTGCGCCGGGCTCAGCTCGGTCGGCGGCATGATCGCCGTCGGCACCGCGAGGTCGAGCCCCTGCGCCGCCACCATCACCGTCATCCCGGCCACCGAGCGACGGCGCAGGTTCGTGCGCTCCTGCGGCTTGACCACGAGCTTGATCCCGACCTCGCGCCAGAACTCGCCGATCAGCAGCAGCCCGTCGAGGACCATGGAGACCTCGCCGTCGCTCTCGACGACGAGCTCGAGCAGCCGGCCGTCCGGCATCAGGCGGATGCCGGAGGGGTCGCGCTGGTCGAGGCCGGCGGCGTCGAGCAGTCTTTCGGCCGCCGCCGGATCGTAGCCCGCATGCAGCGTGCGCATCTCGGGCGCGTAGAGCGGGCTCTCGGGGATCAGCGTGTCGTTGCCCTCGGTGCCGAGGCCGAACAGCAGGGTGTTGTTGAGGGTGCGGCGATCGATGGCGAGCGACAGCGCGTGGCGCCAGCGCACGTCGCGGTTGAGGGCGCGCCAGCCGGGATCGAGGGTCGTCAGGTTCGGGTAGAGCGCGATCTCGGAGCCGCGCGCGAGCGGCCACAGGTTGGTGCGGTAGCCGTGCGCGCGCTCGCCCTCCTTGAGGCTCGGGATGTCGGCCATCGTCAGGCCGCGGAACATCAGGTCGGCCTCGCCGGCGTTTGTCTTGGCGACGAGCAGCCCGCTCGAGGCGACGTCCATGACGATGCGGTCGAGATAGGGGAGCTGCGTGCCGGCCGTGTCGACGCGGTGGTAGTAGGGGTTGCGCTCGAACACGAAGCGCGTCGCCGGCGCGCGGGTGCGGGGCCGCCACCCCTGCAGGGTCGGGGCGTCGGGATTGTTCAGCTCGTAGTTGTCGTCCATCCGGTTGTGCAGCGCCGCCCAGCCGCGGAGCTTCTGCGCCTTGGCCGCGGCCTCGGCCTTCTCGCGCCCGACGTATCGCGGATGAACCGGCCTCAAGTAATGCGCCGGGCGGTAGATCAGCGGGTCGCGCGGCGCGGCGAGGGCCGGCAGGAAGCGCGGGTTCGGCCGATCCCAGGTGAAGCGCACGGTGATCGGATCGACGATCTCGACGGTCGGCGGCTTGCCGTCGACCAGCAGGAAATCGGGCGGGCCGCCGGGGCTCAGATCCCTGTCGTTGGCGACGTCCTCCCAGTAGTAGCGGAAATCCTCCGTGGTGAAGGGCTCGCCGTCGGACCAGCGATGGCCCTTGCGCAGGGTGAAGGTGAAGCGGCCGCCCTCGACCGCGACAGCCGCCAGCACGTCGGGCTTCAACACGAGGTCCGCATCGTAGCCGACGAGGCGGGTGTATCCGTAGACCGAGAGGTAGCGCACGTCCCGCGCCTTGGCGATCAGGGTGCGGATCGTCCCGCCGCTGGTGCCGAGCTTGCGCGCGGCGGCGGCGGGATCGACGACGAGCGGGGTTTCGGGCGGCCCTGTCCGAGGGGTATCCGCGCGGGCGAAACGCGCAGCGGCGAAAACCGTCGAGGCAGTCGCGACGCCGATCAACAATGCACGGCGCGAAATCCCGGCATCCGATGTGCGCGCCGCCTCGGCGCGCGTCTCCCTCCCCCCCTTGCGGGAAAGGGTACCTTGCGCAGCAGGGGGGGAGGGGGAGCCCGCGCTTTCGTCGTTCCGAAGCCCGATCAAGCGGCTATTCCTCGCTTCGGCGGATGCAGCGCCACGTAGGTCAGCCGGGCCGGCGAGTAGCCGGTGGCGCGGTGCAGGTCGTCGAAGGCGTGCGCGTAGGCGACGCCGGCTGCGGCCTCGCGGGCGAGCGGGTCGTCGGCCGGCTGCTCGAAGCTGCGGCCGTTGCGCTGCCAGCGGATCGGCTCGGGTGTGACGCGCCGAGCCTCGTCGCGCCCAGCCTCGTCACGCAAGGTCTCGATCATCGCGATGGTTGGATGCGCCGGGCCGCCATGGGCATGGATGCGATGGCCGGCGGCGTCGTCGTCGAACAGAAGGCGGGTGAGGCCCAGGCGCCTCGCCTCGATCACCCGCCGCCCCTGCGAGACGTGGTCGTCGAAGAACGCGACCGTCGTCGCCGCATCGAGCTGCGACCAGTCGGCCGTCGACCAGTCGGCGGTGCTGTAATGCGCTCCCGGGTCGCGATAATGCAGGTTCGACAGGTCCGGATCGTGGCAATGGATCGTCGCGTCCGGGCAGGCCTGCCGGATCACCCAGGTGGTGAGCCCGCGGAAGACCCCGGACTCGATGACCGTGGACGGCGCCAGCGCGCGCATCGCCACGTAGAGCTGGAGCGCGCCGTTGAATCCGCTGCCGCCGCGGCGCTGGCGCACCGGCGCCGTCGGGATCAGCGTCCAGAACCGCCGCACCGCCGCGGGCACGTCGAGGCCGGTCGCGATGCCCGACGCGGCGAGGTCGCGCTGCAGGCTGTCGGCCGCGGAGCCGAGCAACTGGTCGACCTCGCGCGGCGAGGTCGGGCGGTGCGACCAGTCGGGGGCGGCGGGCACAAGGTCGTAGCCGAGCCGGTCGAAGAACGGCGCGAGCACGCGGCGGCGGAGCCGTTCCAGCGTGCGGGAGGGGCGGGGCGTGCTCATGCGGCCCGCCGCGCATCGGCCGCGCCGTGGCGGACGTGGTAGCCCGGTTCGATCTCGACCATATGGCCGGCCTCGTCGGGCGCCAGCCGGTAGGGCTCCGGCCAGCGGCCCGGGTCGGAATGGTCGCCGGTGACCGCCGAGAAATCGAGCGGGTGGTCGAGGCTCGGGTCGGGCACCGCGGCGAGCAGCGCGCGGGTATAGGGATGGACCGGGTTGCGGAACAGGGCGGCCTTCGGGGCCTGCCCCACGATTCGCCCCCGGCACATCACCGCGATGGTATCCGCCATGTAGTCGATCACCGCGAGGTTGTGAGAGACGATGAGGTAGGTCAGGCCGAGCGCGGCCTGCAAGTCCTTCAGCAGGTTCAGGATCTGGGCCTGCACCGAGACGTCGAGCGCCGAGACGGGCTCGTCGAGCACCAGCACCTTCGGATCGAGGGCGAGCGCCCGGGCGATGCCGATGCGCTGGCGCTGGCCGCCGGAGAAGGCGTGCGGATAGCGCCCGAGCGCGCCGGCTTCGAGGCCGACCATCGCCATCAGCGCCTCGGCCCGAGCCCGGCGCTCGCGCCCGCCGATCCCGTGGATCTCCATCGGCTCGGTGAGGATCTGGCGCACGGTCATCCGCGGATCGAGCGAGGCGTAGGGGTCCTGGAACACAAACTGCACGGCGCGGCGGTAGGCGAACAGGTCGGCGCCGGCGAGGGCGTGGACGTCGCGCGGGCCGGTGCCGTCGTCGAACAGCACGCGGCCGGCGTCGGGGGCGAGCGCGCGCATCACCATCTTCGAAACGGTGGTCTTGCCCGATCCGGATTCGCCGACGAGCCCGAGCGTCCTGCCGGGCACGAGGTCGAGCGACACGTCGGAGACCGCCCGCACGACCCGCGGCGGCCCGCCGAACCGCCCCAAGCGCAGGGTGAAGATCTTCGAGACCCCTTCGATGCGCAGGATCGGCCCGTCGATCGCCGCCGGCCTGCGTGCCGGCGGGATCACCGCCTTGGCCGGGCGGATCGGCGTCAAGCGCTCGCCCGGCGCCATGTCGAAGCGCGGCACGGCGTGGAGCAGCGCCTTGAGGTAGGGGTGGCCGGGGTCGCGCATGACCGCGCCGCGCGGGCCGGACTCGACGAGGCGGCCGCGATAGAGCACCGCCACGTCGTGGGCGACGTTGGCGACGACGCCGAGGTCGTGGGTGATCAGCAGGATCGCCATGCCGGTCTCGTCCTGCAGCCGGGTCAGCAGCGCGAGGATCTGGGCCTGGGTCGTCACGTCGAGGGCCGTCGTCGGCTCGTCGGCGACGAGCAGGGCGGGCTTGAGGATCAGCGCCATCGCGATCATCGCCCGCTGGCGCAGGCCGCCGGAGAGCTCGAACGGATAGGTGTGCAGCGCCCGCGCCGGATCGGGGAAGCCGACGCGGGCGAAGGCGTCCCTGGCCTGCGCGTCGGCCTCGGCCCGGGTGGCGTTGCCATGGATGCGCAGCGCCTCGCCGACCTGGTCGCCGATGGTGTGGAGCGGCGACAGGCAGGTCATCGGCTCCTGGAAGATCATCGCGATGCCGGCACCGCGGATCGCGCGCATCGCCGGGCCGTCGGGGGGCAGCGCCGCGATGTCGGTCGCCCCGCGGCCGGTGTCGAACAGGATGCGGCCGGCGCTGATCGTGGCCACCCGGGGCAGGATGCGCAGGATCGCCTGTGCGGTCACCGACTTGCCCGAGCCGGATTCGCCGACGAGCGCCAGGGTCCGCCCGCGCATCACGTCGAGCGACAGGCCGTGCAGGGCGCGGAACGGCGCACCGTGTCCGCCGAAATCGACCTGCAGGTTCTGGATGGACAGGAGCGGGCTCAAGCGATCCTCGCAGGCGCGTCGGCCGGGCAAGTCCACCACGCCGGAACCGCCCCGTCCACCGCCGGCGGCCGGAACAGATGCCGCGGGTCGCAGAGCGTCACCGCCGGATGCCGGAACAGGATCGCGAACAGGGCGCCGAGGAAGTTCCAGATCGCTTCGTCGTGGGCGAGGTGGTGGGTGAGCAGCCCGACCGGCCGATCGTTTTCCTCCGCGATGGTCCGGCACAGGGTGTCGATCAGCCGTGCGGGATCGACGAGCGAGCGCGTGCCGCGCCAGTCGATCGGGTCGATTGCGACGTCGGCCCGCATCAGGCCGGGCACCGCCGCTCCGGGCACCGACGACAGCCCGCGATAGCCCAGCGCCGGAAGGGCGGCGGCGATTTCGGGGGCGAGGCGGTTCCACGGCGGCACGAACACCGGCAGGAGCCGGTCCGCCGGAAGCCGCCCGCGGGCGACGCGCAGGCCCTCCGCCGCGTCCGCGATCGCGAGCGGCAGGGGCCGGTCGGCGCCGAACTCCGACGGTTTGCTGCCGGGTGCGGCGTGATCGGTGTGGGCCAGCCCGTGCACGGCGAGGCTGACGCGTGGCGCGTCGGCGAGACGCTCGCCGAGGGACGGCTCGATGCCTGCCGGGATCGCCGCGACGAGCAGCGGGGACGCGAAGGTGTCCGAGAGGTCGAGCAGGCGGTCCAGGGCGGGCGTCGCGGCGACGGCATCGTCGTCCCGCCACCAGATCGGCACGCGGCGGCCGCGCGCGCCGGACTCGTCGAGGACGGCGCGCAGGCGGTCGAGCGGGGTCTTCTCCGCACGGGCGCTCCGTTTCTTCGCGGCGAGGAGCGTTTCGACGATGGCGACCGTGCGCCGTGCGCCGTCGAGCGCGATGCCGTGGTCTGCCGGGATCGGCGCTCCGGCTGCAGACGCGATGGCGTCGAGCAGCGTCGCCGCGGAAAGTGCGTCCTCGGGCACGATCCGGGCCAGGCCGCGGGCGGCGAGGTGCTGGGCACGCAGGCTCTGCTCGGTCTCGGCGCCTGCCGCGAACGGCACCAGCACGGCGGGCGTCCGGGTGGCGAGGAGATCCACCGCGGTGTTGTAGCCGCAGGCGCTCACCGACACCGCAGCCCGCGCCAGAAGCGCGCGATAATTCGGCTGCGCCCGCGTCAGGACGCCGTCGGCCAGCCTCGCGCGCATGGCATCGATCTCGGCCTGCGCGATGCCGTGGCCGGCAAGGATGCGCCAGCCGAGGTCCGGCCTCCGCCGTGCCGCGTCCGCGGCGGCGCGGCAGAGGCCGAGCCCGGCCGCGCTCGACCCGGCCGAGACTAGGACGCCCGCGCGGGCACCCGCATCCTCGAACGCCGCCGCGTCCTCGTCGACGTAGCCGGTGTATCGCAGCTTGGCGCGCAGATCCTCGTCCACCGGCCAGGAGGCGTCGAGGGCGACGAGATCGGGGTCGCCGTGCACCAGCACCGCGTCGTAGATCTCGGCCACGCGCGCATGCGCGATGCGGATCTTCCGCGGCTTCTCCGGCGCGACGAGCACATCGCGGATCGAGGCGAGGATCAGCGGTCGCGGGCGCCGCTCGGATGCCGCCTCGACGAGGTCGAGGAATTCGGCTTCGAGCGCTCGGCGGCCGAACGGGAATAGCTCGGTGATCACCACGTCCGGAGCCGTCTGGGCCAGCGCCTGCCGAAGCAGCGCCCGGCGTGCCGCGAGCAGGTCGGCGCCGGCCGTGTGCCCGTCCGCGCCAAGAAGCCGCGCGAAGGCGGTGCCGACGATGTGCAGCGGCGGCAGTTGCACGAGGCGCAGGCCGTCGAGCCGCACCATCGGCGCAGGGCCGCCGCCCGAGACCAGGGTCACCGCATGGCCCGAGGCGGCGAAGGCGCGGCCGATCGCGGCGGCGCGGGTCAAGTGACCGGCGCCGAGGAGATGCGTGACCGCGATCAGCACCCGCATGCGCAGGCCTCCGCTCGCTCGGGCACCGATGCGGGACGCGGCGGCGCGATTCCCGCCGAGGCGGCGAGCCGCCCGCCGATCAGGTCGATGCCGGCATCGAGCGAGAAATCCCGCAGCAGGCGCGCGCGGGCGGCGTCCGCGAAGCTCCGGCGCCGCACCGGATCGCCGGCGAGCCGCAGGATCGCCGCGGACAACGCCGCGGGATCGCTCTGCGCGACCAGGCATCCCTCGACGCCGTCGGTGACGAATTCCGGCGTGCCCGCGAAGGCGGTCGCGAGGATCGGCAGCCCCTGCGAGGCGGCCTCCATCAGCACGTTGGGCAGGCCGTCGCGGTCGCCGGACGGCGCAGGCTTGGTCGGCAGCACGAAAAGGTCGGCCGCCCGCATCGCCGCGATCACCGCCGGCTGGGCCAGGGCGCCCCGGAACGCGACGCGGCCGCCGAGCCCGCGCTCCGCGACGCGGGCTTTCAGGTCCTCCCGAAGCTCGCCGCCGCCGATCAGGTCGAGGCGCCAATGCAGGTCCGGCGGCAGGGCCGCCAGCGCGTCGATCAGGTCGTCGTGCCCCTTCTTGGCGACGAGCCGGCCGACGCTGAGGATCCAAATCGGATCCTGCGCATCTGTGCCGTCGCGCGGCGGTCGGAGGGGCGGCGCCGGAAAGCGGGCGAGATCGAGGCCGTGATAGGCCAGCGCGACGGAGCCGGCTTCCGCTGCCGCCCGACCCGCCGACACCGCCCGCAGGCGGCCGAGGCCGTCGCGGGTGCAGGTCACCCCCCAGGCCGCGTCGGAGAGCTTGTCGGACAGCTCGCGGTCCGGCGTCGTCCAGATGTCCTTGGCGTGCGCGGAAAAGCTCCAGCTTCGCTCCGTCAGGAGCGCGGCGTAGCGCGCGACGCTGGCCGGCGTGTGGAGGAAATGCGCGTGCAGGTGCCGGACCGCCTCGGGCAGCTCCCGCGCCAGCACCAGAGCCTGCCCGAGGCGGCGGATGCGCGAAGCAGTCGGGTCGTGGAGAAGGTCCGTGGCGAATTGCCGGGCCAGCGCGACGAAGCGCCGGCGGCGGAGGCCCCAGGCCAGCCCGCGCAGCACCCGCAGGGGCGCCTCGTGCAGGTATTCGGGGAGGTAGGCCACCGGCGCCGCGATCGCGTCGTGCATCGGATGGCGGCTCGCGTCGGTCGGGCGGCGCAGCGACCAGATCGCCAGTGCGAGGCCGCGGCCCTCGAGCGCCAGGATCTCCTGCGCGATGAAGGTCTCCGACAATCGCGGATAGCCCTTCAGCACGATCGCGATGCGCGCCTCGCTCACGGCCTGTCACCGAGGGCGAGGACGGGTGCGCCAGCGTTCAGCACGCGGACGCGCTCGGCGATCCGGTCGAGGCCGCCGAGCAGGTCGGGGATCCGCGCGCGCGACGGAGGCGCCTGGTCCGGCAGGGCCCGGAGCGCCGCCGCCATGCGCATGGGGTCGCGCCCGTCCGCCTCCAGCACGGTGCGGGCGAGGCCGAGGCCTTCGGCGGCCACCGCGCGGATCTCCTGCTCGCGCCGCGGCGTGGTGCGCGGCACCAGCACCGCCCGCTTGTCGAAGGACAGGATCTCGCAGAACGTGTTGTAGCCGCCCATCGCCACGACGCCCGACGCCTTCTCCATCAGAAGCTCGATCTCGCTGTCGAAGGTGATCGCGGAGAGCCGGCCTGGCAGCCGCGCGATCCGGCCCAGGAACGCCGCCCGGCTCTTCGAGGCGAGGAAGGGTCCGAAGGCGATCAGCGCGGGAAGCGGGATCGCGGGATCGGCCTCGTAGGCCGAGATCACCCAGTCGATCAGCCCGTCGCCGTCGCCGCCGCCGCCGGGGGTGACCAGGATGAACGGCTCGGCCGCGACGCCGGGCTCGGCCCGGTCCGGTCGGGGGCGCGGCGCGGCGCGGTGGAGATAGCCGGTATAGGTCGTCCGGTCCGAGAATTCCGCACCCACGGGAAGCGCGGCCAGCGGCCGGTGGATGCGCGCGAGGCCGTAGATCCAGATCTCGTCGTAGAACCGGCGGACCGCCTCCGAAGCGCCCTTGCGCTCCCATTCCGGCACGAGGCGGTCGGGGTCGTCGAGGACGTCGCGCAGGCCCAGCACCACACGGCAGCCGCGGGCGCGCAGGTGCTCCAGCGTCGGCAGCATCTCGCCGTGGAAGCCCGTCGGCTCCTTGTCGACGATCACGAGGTTCGGCCGGAAGTCGCGGGCGGTGCGCAGGACGATGTCGGCGCGCCGGGCGACCGTCTCCTGCAGCGACGCCTGCGGGTCGAGCCCGGCATAGCTGCCGTCGGCGCGCTTGGTCACGCCGGGCACGCGCACGGAGGAGACGCCGCGGGCGAAGGCGAAGCGGGCGACCACCGTCGAGCCGGAGACGATCATCGCCTCGACCTCGCCGTTGCCGGCCAGCGCGTTCGCGATGGTGCGCGAGCGGCGCAGGTGCCCGAGCCCGAACGTGTCGTGGCTGTAGATCAGGACGCGGCTCGGGCGCATCACGGTCTCATCCTCGAACGCCCCCTCGCGCCGCCGCCATCCGCGCCCCAGCACGCGCAGCGCATGCAGGTGCAGCGTCGCAGCCGGTCTGCGGTCGCACAAGCCGGGCCGCCGTGACAATGCCTCGCGTGGGGCGACACCGCATTCCGGAGTGACGGAGGCCCGAGGCTGTGAGTCCGCGCACGCTCGGGCTTCGCCTTTTCGTTGCACGATGACATGCGTGTGACGCGCGGGCTCGCGAGAGGGTATGGGAGCCGGAACGGGGGCCGGGGACGGGCGATGCGGGATCTGGAGCCGACGCTGTTCGGCTATATCTGGCGACATTCGAAGCGCGACCAGTTCGCGATCTGCGCCGTCGTGCTCGCATCGCTGCCGTTCTATTTCGCCTCGCTCGACCTGCCCAAGCGCATCGTCAACGACGCCATCTCCGGCAAGGCGTTCAAGGGCGGGCGCGAGACCGTCGACTTCCTCGATCTCATCATCCACTGGCCCGGCTGGCTCGGCGGCGAGCAGGAGGTGCTGTTCTCGGGCTTCGAGGTCGACCGCACCGGGCTGCTGTTCGGACTCTCCGGGCTGTTCCTGACCCTCGTGCTGATCAACGGCGCGTTCAAGTTCTGGATCAACCTCAGCAAGGGCGTGCTCGGCGAGCGCATGCTGCGGCGCCTGCGCTTCGAGCTGTTCTCGCTGATGCTCCGCTTCACCCCGGACACGACGCGCGAGGTGAAGTCGTCGGAGACGGCGACCATCATCCGCGACGAGGTCGAGCCGATCGGCGCATTCATCGGCGACGCGATCGTGGTGCCGTGCTTCCTCGGCACGCAGGCGGCGACCGCGCTGATCTTCATCCTGATGCAGAACCTGTGGCTCGGGCTCGTCGCCGGCTCGATCGTCCTCGTGCAAATCGTTGTGATCCCGCGCCTGCGCCGCGAGATCATCCGCTTGAGCCGGAAGCGCCAGATCGCGTCGCGGAGCTTCGCCGGCCGAGTCGGCGAGGTGCTGGACGGGCTCGAGGCGGTCACCGTCAACGACACCGGGCGTTGGGAGCGTGCCGAGATCGGCGGCCGGCTGTTCAGCCTCTACGACCTGCGCCTGCGGATCTACCGGCGCAAGTTCCTGGTGAAGTACCTGAACAACCTGCTCGCGCAGGTGACGCCCTTCCTCTTCTACGCGATCGGCGGCCTGTTCGCGCTGCGCGGCGAGCTCGACATCGGCCAGCTCGTTGCCGTGCTGGCCGCCTATCGCGACCTGCCGCCGCCGCTCAAGGAGCTGATCGACTGGGACCAGCAGCGCCTCGACGTCGAGGTGAAGTACGAGACCGTCGCCGCCCACTTCGCGCCGCACCGGCTGCGGCCGTCCGAGCCGGAGGGCCAGGGCCTGGTCCGGCCCCTCGGCGGCCCGCTCGAGCTGGACGGCGTCAGCCTCAAGGATCCCCTCGGCGGCCCGGCGCTCGAGCTCGGGGCCGTCAGCCTGCCGATGCCGGTGCAGGCCGCGATCCTCGCCCCCGCGGGCGGCCTCGGCCACGTGG
>NZ_VRVH01000120.1:0-13288 GCF_008040095.1 Methylobacterium sp. WL6
CTGCGCCGCGCGGCGGGCCGGATGCCCGACGCCGTCTCCGGCAAGGCGGCCGCGGCAGTCGCGGGCATCGCCGCTCGGATGCGGGCCCTGTCGACGCATCCGCGGATCGGCGCCGCGGCCCTGCGGCTGCGCGCGCATCTCGCGACGATGGCCGACCTGCTGTCGTTCCGGCGCGACCCGCGGCAGCGCTTCACCCTGCAGCTCGATCCGGGCCGCTGATCGCGACCGCGCTCAGCCGACGAGGGCCAGCGCCCCGATTTCGTCCTGCTCGTCCTGCGGGATGACGTCGACCTCGACCTTGAGCTTCTGCTTGCCCGAGCCGCTGACGATGCCGTCGACGGGCGAGACGTCGCCGTAGTCGCGCCCGCGGGCGACGACGATGTGGTCGTCGCGAACCCCGATGCCGTTGGTCGGGTCGAGGCCGAGCCAGCCGTCGCCGCACCAGACCGCGACCCAGGCGTGGCTCGCATCCGCGCCGCGAAGCCGCGGCCGCCCGGCCGGCGGGATCGTGCGGAGATACCCGCTGACATAGGCCGCGGGCAGCCCGATGCCGCGAAGCCCGGCGATCATCACATGGGCGAAATCCTGGCAGACGCCGGCGCGCAGGGCGAAGGCCTCGGCCAGCGGCGTGTGCACGTCGGTGGCCTTCGCGTCGAAGCGGAAGTCGCTGCGGATGCGCGCCATCAGGTCGAAGGCGCCGCCGTAGGCGCTGCGCCCGGGCGAGAAGCTCGCCCGGGCGTAGTCGGTCACCGCCGGCAGCAGCGGCACCCGGGCGCTCGGGAACAGGAAGTGGACCGGCGCGTCGGCCCCGAGGTCGCGGGACGCGATCGCCGCCATCCGCGCCGCCTCCCAGCTGCGGCCGGATTCGGGCGCCGGCAGCGGCCCGCGCTCGACCCGCACCTTCGACAGCGCCTCGACCCGGAACCGGGTGTGCGGCGCGTCCAGGGTGATGCCGACGGTCTCGATGCCGAAATAGTCGCGCCGGATCACCGCGGTCGCCGGGCTCGGGTCGATCGTCACCGCGCTCTCGAGCACGCTCTGGCCCTCGCCGTCGGCGGGCTTCAGGCGCAGGGAGCAGCGCGCGAAGCTGACCGGCTTCGCATAGGTGTAGGTGGTGACGTGGCGCAGCGTGTAGATCACGCCAGGCCCGCCAGCTTCTCGGGCCGCAGGGCGTGCGGCCCGTTCGGGAAGTAGCGGCCGGCGATGGTGTCGGCGAGCCGCTCCAGGTCGTCCTCGATCCGCGCCAGGCCGACGCCGTCGAAGTCGGCGGCCTCGCCGCTGCGCAGGGTCGCCACGATCCGCGCGGCCAGCCGGCAATGCGGCTCGGGGATGCCGTCGGCCGAGAGCGCCGGCAGCTCGGCCAGGTGCCGGCCGATCGCCTCCGCCTGGAACGCGACGGAGCGCGGGTTGTAGGGGTCGAGGAGCACCATGTCGCGCACGGGGTCGAGGGCCACGCCCTGCATGTAGCGCGCGCCGTAGGTGACCTGCGAATCGGCGAGGGAGAGCAGGACGCCGAGGCAGTCGGCCCCGGCCTCGTCGTGGCCGAAGGCCAGCGTGAAGGCGCAGGTGTTGATCGCCCGCTCGATCCGCCGTCCGAGATCGACGAAGTGCCAGCCGGCGGCGCGGTTCATGTTCTCGTGCGTCAGGCCCGAGAGCGCCGCGATGTGGCTCAGCGCCCGCTCGGCCCGGCCGAGCAGCTGCGACTCGGTGAACGCCCGGGCGGTGTCCAGCGAGAGCAGGTCGATCAGGTCGGCGAGCACCCGCCACGCCTCGCCCGAGAGCCGGGCGCGCAGGGTCGCCGCGTTGGTGCGGGCCGAGATCACGTGGGCGCGGGCGGAGCCGTGGACCTCGCGCCCGACCAGGGCCTCCTGCGCCAGTGCCGCCGTCGGCATGTCGGCGGAGCTGGCCGCCCCCCATTCCTCCAAGAGCGCGCGGATGCGGAGCGCGGTCGGCGCCGCGGTGTCGCCGGAGATGTCGGTGACGACGGCGTCGCCGACGCTGCGCAGGTGCGCCAGCACGAGGCGGATCACCGCCTCGGCCCGCTCGACGTAGCGGCCGAACCAGAACAGGCCGTCGGCCGCCCGCGAGGGCAGGTGCCCGGAGATGCGCCGGACCCGCGGCGTGGCCTGCTGCCCGAGATGGCGCGTGTCGACCGGGTTCTCCGAGAGGATCCAGACGTCGGCCGAGCGGATGCCGAGGCGCATCTCGATCGGGTCGACGTTCTCGCGCTCCGAGACCCGGCAGAAGCCGCCGGGCATCACCCGCCATCCGTCGGGGGTGCGGGCGGCGAACACGCGCAGCGCGAAGGGGCGGGGGACGAGGTGCAGGCCCCGGTCGGTCCGCTCCCAGGCCGGCATGGTCGAGAGCGGCCCGAGGTCCTGGCCGACGAAGTCGAACGGCCGGTCGTGGAAGGCCGCGATCACCCGCTCGCGCTCGGCGGCCAGCGCCTGCGGCCCGAGGATCGCGTCGCGCCCCGCCCCGCGCTGCGGGGTGGCGGCCGGGCGCAGCGTCATCGCGTCGAGGTTGTCCCGAACGTGGGCGAGACCGGCCGGATCGCCGCACCACCACGCCGGCGGGCTCTTCAGCCTGAGGCCCTCGCCGAGGATGCGCTGCGCGATCCCTTCGAGATACGGGCTGAGGGCCGCCGACTCGACCACGCCGGAGCCCGGCATGTTGGCCATCACCAGGCTGCCGTTGCGCAAAGCCTCGATCACGCCGGGGATGCCGAGCCGCGAGGCCGGGTTGAGCTCCAGCGGATCGAGGAAGTCGCCGTCGATCCGGCGCCAGACCGCGTCGGCCCGCTTCAGGCCGGAGACGGTGCGCACGTGCAGGCACCCGTCCTGCATGACGAGGTCGTCGCCCTCGACCAGCATCAGCCCGAGATAGCGCGCGAGCGCCGCCTGCTCGACGTAGGTGCTGCTGTAGGGCCCCGAGGTCAGCAGGCAGATGCGCGGGTCCGAGCGCGCGGACCCGGCCGCCAGGCCTTCGCGGAACGCCTGGAAGAAGGCCGGGAAGCGCTCGACCTGCAGGCTCTCGAGCACGTCCGGGAAGGTGCGGCCGAGCACCATCCGGTTCTCCAGGGCGTAGCCGAGGCCGGAGGGCGCCTGCGTCCGGTCGGCCAGCACACGCCAGGCCCCGTCCGGCCCGCGGCCGATATCGGCGGCGTAGAGCTTGAGCCAGCGCCCGCCGGGAGGCGCGACCCCGTGCAGCGGGCGCAGGAACTCGGGACTGCCGGCGACCACGGCGGCCGGCAGGAGGCCGTCGGCGACGAGGTGGCCCGGCCCGTAGACGTCGGCGAGGACCGCCTCCATCAGCTCGGCCCGCTGGATCAGCCCGGCGCTCAAGGCGCGCCACTCGGCCGCCTCGATCACCAGCGGCAGCGAGCCCAACGGCCAGGCATGCTCGCGCTGGTCGCCGTAGATGCGGAACGAGATACCGGTGTCGCGGATGTGGCGCTCCGCCGAGACGAAGCGCGCCATGATCTCGGGCTCGCTCAGCCGCGCGAGCCGCTCGAGCAGCCGGGGCCACGCGCCGCGCGCGCGGCCGTCCGCGTCGAGATATTCGTCCGGCCGGCCGGGTTCGGGCCGATAGCCGTCGGCCCAGCGCGCGAGCCGGTCCGGCTCGTCCGCGGCGTCCGCGTCGGCCGGTGCGTGCCGTCCTGCCGTGACCTGTGCCGCCGCCAGCGTCGGGCTCATGTCGGCTTCGGCGTGCGCAGGTCGAGCGTGAGCGGGAATTCGGGGTTGGTCTCGGGCACCGGCATCGCGATCTTGCCCGGCGTATGGCCGTGGGCCTGGAAGCGGGCGAGGCGCCGCCCCTCCGCCTCGTAGGTGTTGACGGGATGCGTCTCGTAGTTGCGGCCGCCGGGGTGGGCGACGTGATAGCGGCAGCCGCCGAGCGCGCGCCCGCTCCAGCTGTCGAGGACGTCGAAGGTCAGCGGCGAGTGCGCGGGGATCGTTGGGTGCAGCGACGAGGCCGGCTGCCAGGCCTTGAACCGCAGGCCCGCGACCGCTTCGCCGCCGGTGCCGGTGCCGGTCATCGGCAGGCGCCGGCCGTTGCAGGCGATGACGTGGCGGCCGGGCACGAAGCCCTCGACCTTGACCTGCAGGCGCTCGACCGAGCTGTCGACGAAGCGGACGGTGCCGGCACTGGTCCCCTCCTCGCCCATCACGTGCCACGGTTCCAGCGCCTGACGCAGCTCGAGCTTCACGCCGCCGTGCTCGACCCGGCCGAAGACCGGGAAGCGGAACGCGGCCTGCGCCTCGAAGGCCGTGGGGTCGAAGTCGTAGCCCGCGGCCCGCAGATCCTCCAGCACGTCGAGGAAGTCGGCCCAGAGGAAATGCGGGAGCATGAAGCGATCGTGCAGGCCCGTGCCCCAGCGGACACAGCCGCCGACCTGCGGCTCGCGCCACAGCCACGCCACCAGCGCCCGCAGCAGCAATTGCTGCGCGAGGCTCATGCGCGGGTCCGGCGGCATCTCGAAGGCGCGGAACTCGAGCAGCCCGAGCCGCCCGGTCGGCCCGTCGGGCGAGTACAGCTTGTCGATGCAGATCTCGGACCGGTGGGTGTTGCCGGTGACGTCCACGAGGATGTTGCGGAACACCCGGTCGACGAGCCAGCGCGGGATGTTGGGCTCGTCCGGGCCCGGCACCTGCGCCAGGGCGATCTCCAGCTCGTAGAGGCCGTCGTGGCGGGCCTCGTCCATGCGCGGGGCCTGGCTCGTCGGGCCGATGTAGAGGCCGGAGAACAGGTACGAGAGCGCCGGGTGGCGCTGCCAGTACAGCACCAGGCTCTTCATGAGGTCGGGCCGGCGCAGGAACGGCGAGTCGTCGGGCGTGGCGCCGCCCATCACCACGTGGTTGCCGCCGCCCGTCCCGGTGTGGCGACCGTCCACCATGAACTTCTCGGCGCCCAGCCGGGTCTGGCGGGCGTCGGCGTAGAGGTCGGTGGTGATCGCCACCGCGTCGCGCCAGGAGGTCGCCGGGTGGACGTTGATCTCGATCACGCCCGGGTCGGGGGTGACCTTGATCACGTTGAGGCGCGGGTCGAAGGGGGGCTCGTAGCCCTCGACGTGGATCGCGAGCCCAAGCCCCGACGCGGCTTCCTCCAGGACGCCGATCAGCTCGAGGTACTCGTCGGCGCGCTGGGTCGGCGGCATGAACACCCGCAGCGTCCCGTCTCGCGGCTCGACGGCGAGCGCGGTCCGCACCGCGACGCCGGTGATGCCGCCGCCGTTGACCGTTCGCTTGCCGGTCCCTTCGCCGGTTCCTTCGTGGGCATGCCCCTCGGGCAGGGGCTCGCGCGGCTCCAGCGGGTCCTGCGGCTGGTAGTAGGGGTAATGCTCCGGCGGCACGTACGGGAGCGAGCCGAGCGGCAGGCGGAAGCCCAGCGGCGAGTCGCCGGGCACCAGGAACGCGTGGCCGCGGCGGAAATCCCAGGCCTCGGAGATCCAGACCCGGTCGGAATCGCCGTCCTTGCCGGTGGGCAGGCTCGCGAGCGGCAGCACGAAGCCGGCCGGGTTGCCGAGGCCCCGCTCGTAGACGCGGTGGATGCGCGAATCGAATTCCACCGAGCCGCTCTTGGCCTCCTGCGTCGTCACGTTGACGGGCAGCTCCGCGCGCTTCTCCTCCCAGTGCGCCGGGTCCTCGTAGGCCGGCATCACGTAGTCCTGCAGCCCGAAATGCCCGGCGACCGCATCGATCAGGCGACGCGCGGCGTCGGCGTCGGCCGTCTTCGGGCCGTCCTCCCGCGCGATCAGGTCGGCGTCGCGCCAGATCGGGCGGCCGTCGCGGCGCCAGTACAGGGCGAAGGCCCAGCGCGGCAGGCTCTCGCCCGGATACCACTTGCCCTGGCCGTAATGCAGCATGCCGCCCGGCGCGAAGCGGTCGCGCAGGCGGCGGATCAGCTTGTCGGCCAGCCCCCGCTTCGACGGGCCGACGGCGGCGATGTTCCATTCCGGCGCCTCGAAGTCGTCGATCGAGACGAAGGTCGGCTCGCCGCCCATGGTCAGGCGCACGTCCTGGGCGACGAGGTCGGCGTCGACCCGGTCGCCGAGGGCGTCCATGGCCGCCCAGACCGCGTCCGAGAACGGTTTGGTGATGCGCGGGCTCTCCTCCACGCGCGCCACGGTCATCTCGAAGCCGAACTCGACCTTGGCCGGCTCGGCGAGCCCCGAGATCGGCGCGGCCGAATGGTAGTGCGGGGTGGCGGCCAGCGGGATGTGCCCCTCCCCGCAGAGCAGGCCGGAGGTGGCGTCGAGCCCGATCCAGCCGGCGCCGGGCAGATAGACCTCGGCCCAGGCGTGCAGGTCGGTGAAGTCGGTCTTGGTGCCCTCGGGGCCGTCGACCGCGGTGGTGTCGGGCACGAGCTGGATCAGGTAGCCCGAGACGAAGCGGGCGGCGAAGCCGATGCGGCGCAGCACCTGGACGAGGAGCCAGGCCGAATCGCGGCAGGAGCCGCTCTTCAGGGTCAGGGTCTCGGCCGGCGTCTGAACGCCCGGCTCCATCCGGACGCCGTAGGCGACCTCGCGGCTGATCTGCGCGTTCAGCGCCACCAGGAACAGCACGGTGTTCGGCTCGGACGGCAGGCGCGCCAGGAAGCCGTCGATCTCAGGCCCCTGGGCGTCGTCGAGGACGCGGTAGGGCGCCAGCTCGGCGACGAGGTCGGGGGCGTAGGCGAACGGGCGGGCCTGCGCGTAGTCCTCGACGAAGAAGTCGAACGGGTTGATCACCGACATGTCGGCGGTGAGGTCGACCTCGATCTTCAGCTCGCTGGTCTTCTCCGGGAAGACCAGCCGGGCGAGCCAGTTCCCGTTCGGGTCCTGCTGCCAGTTCACGAAGTGGTTCTCCGGGGTCACCTTGAGGGTGTAGGAGGGGATCTTCGTGCGCGCATGCGGCGCCGGCCGCAGGCGAATCACCTGCGGCCCGAGCGCGATCGGCCGGTCGTAGGTGTAGTGCGTGACGTGGTGCAGGGCGGCTTTGATCGACACGGGCACTCTCGTCTGGGCGAAGCAGGTGGCGTCCGGATCGAATCCGGCGGTGCCCTCGTCTGCGCCTTATGCGGCAAAGGGGAGGGCGCAAGCAATTTCCATGCGGCGTCCGGCTCCGGGCGGCGCGCCGCGTCCTCCCCGTGCCGCGCCCCCCGGGAACTTTGCCGGGCAAGCCCGTTTGATGCGGCGAGGACGGTCCGCCCGGCGGCGGCCGCCGACGACTGCCGACGACGCCTTCGACGACAGGGTGCTTGCCCGCCTCGGGCGCCGGGACCCGCCATGAAGATCTTCCAGTGCCAAGCCTGCGACCAGCCGCTCACCTTCGAGAGCACGGCCTGCGACAGCTGCCAGCGGCGCCTCGGCTACGTCTGCGAGGTGCATGAGATCTCCGCGCTCGAGCCGTCGGTCCGCTCGGCCCATCCGGGCTCGGCCGATGCGCAGACCTTCCACGCCTACGCGCGGCCCGGCCAGCGCTACCGCTTCTGCGCCAACGCCCGGCACGCGGCCTGCAACTGGCTCGTGCCGGACGACGCGCCCGAGACGTTCTGCGTCACCTGCCGCCACAACCGCGTCGTCCCCGACCTGACGCTCGCCTGGAACCTGACCCGCTGGCGCCAGGTCGAGGCGGCCAAGCACCGGCTGTTCTACTCGCTGCTGCGCCTCGACCTGCCGCTGGCCACCCGTGCGCAATACACCGACGGGCTCGCCTTCGACTTCCTTGTCGACCCGTCCGAGAGCTTCCTGATCGGGCCGCCGGTGCTCACGGGTCACCTCAACGGCCTGATCAGCATGAACATCGCCGAGGCCGACGACGTCGAGCGCGAGCGGCGCCGGATCCGCTTCGGCGAGCACTACCGCACCCTGCTCGGGCATTTCCGCCACGAGATCGGGCATTACTTCTGGTACCTGCTGGTCCAGAACAGCCCGCACCTGTGGACGTTCCGCGATCTGTTCGGCGACGAGAGCCTGAACTACGTCGGCGCCCTGCAGAACCACTACGCCCACGGCGCGCCGGGCGATTGGGAGGAATCCTTCGTCTCGGCCTACGCCACGAGCCACCCGTGGGAGGATTTCGCCGAGACCTGGGCGCATTACCTGCACATCGTCGACACGGTGGAGACCGCCTCGACCTTCGCGCTCCAATTGCGGCCGCAGCTGCGCCGGGGCGGCAGCGAGCCGGTGGTGATCGACTTCGATCCCTATCGCACGCCCGACCTCGACAAGCTGATCGCGGCGTGGCTGCCGCTCACCTACGCGGTGAACTCGCTGTCCCGCAGCATGGGGCAGCCCGACCTCTACCCGTTCCGCCTGACGCCCGCCGTGATCGCCAAGCTCGCCTTCGTGCACGAGCGCATCTACGCGGTGCGCGGCGACATGAGCGCCAAGGCCGGCGCGGAGGCGGGCGCCGACATCCTGCGCGCGGTGATCGCGGGGTTGCGCCAGAAGGTGGCGGTGCCGAACGCGTGAGCGCGCCCGGCCGCCCTACCAGAGGGTGGCGGCCGCGCGTGCCAGCCAGGCCTCGTCGTAGGGACGGCCGCCGACCTCGCCCGCGCTCAGGGCGGCCAGGATCGTCCCCGGGCTCGGCAGCGTCCCCGCCTCGACGTGGCGGGCGGGATCCCACAGCTGCGCGCGGACGACGGCGCGGGCGCACTGGAAGTAGGCCTGCTCGACCGTGACCACGAGGGCGGTGCGCGGCGCCTGCCCGTCGACGGCGAAGCTTTCCAGAAGGGCCGGATCGGCCGAGACGACGGCCCGCCCGTTCACGCGGAAGGTCGTCCCCGAGCCGGGGATCAGGAACAGCAGGGCGACGCGCGGATCGCGCACCACGTTGCGCAGGCTGTCGATCCGGTTGTTGCCGCGGCGGTCGGGCAGCACCAGGGTGTGCGGGTCGACGACCCGGACGAAGCCCGGACCGTCGCCCCGCGGGCTGCAATCGAGCCCCTCCGGGCCGGCGGTGGCGAGGATCGCGAAGGGCGAGGCCGCGATCAGCGCGGCGTAGTGCGCGGTGATCCGCTCGCTCTCCTTCACCACGGAGGCCGGGGCGAGGTGGTCGCCGTAGATGGCCTCAAGCCCGGCGAGGTCCCGTACGATCATGCCCCTGCCCCCGAGCGCCCGATCCGATGGTGGTGCGTCACGCGCGGTGCGTGACGATCCCGCGAACGCCCGTCAGGCGGATTTCGCTGCGCGGCTCGCCGTGAACGCCGCGTGCTCGGCCAGCAGCTCGCCCGACAGCGCCTTGGCGATCAGCGCGCGGGTCTCCGCCACGCCGTAGAGCGCCACGAACGAGCCGAAGCGCGGGCCGCGGGCCTCGCCGAACAGCACGTTGTAGATCGTCGTGAACCACGCCTGCGACACGCCGGGCCGTCCGTCCGGGCTCTTGCCCTTGCCCGACAGGTCCGGGAAGTGCCGCCGCCCGACCTCGTAGACCACCGCCTGCAAGCCTTCCGGGTCGGTCGAGCCGTCGTGCTCGGAGAGCGACGCGGAGAGGTCGTCGAGGGCCGCGCGCTCCTCCGGGCTCGGCGCCCGGTAGCTCTTGGCCGGGCGCACGAAGTCGCGGAAGTAGGCCAGCGCGTGGCCGACGAGCCGGTCGAGGCCGGGATGGGTCTCGGGGCCGACGTCGGCGGCGTAGCGCCGGATGAAGCCCCAGAGCACGCCCGGCTCCTCGGCGTTGGCCACCGCCACGAGGTTGAGCAGCATCGCGAAGCTCACGCTGCCCTTGGACCCCCCTTGCGCACCCTCCCCGATCCGCTCCGGCGCGGGCGGGTTGCCGGCATGGATGTGCCAAACGGGGTTGCCCAGGCGCAGCTTGGCGTCCTGCGCGGCGTAGCGCTCGGAGAAGCTCAGCACCTCGTCGACGTGCCGCGGGATCACGTCGAAGAACAGCCGCTTGGCCTCGCGCGGCTTGTTGTACATGAACAGGCTCAGGCTCTCCGGCGTGCCGTAGGCGAGCCAGTCGTCGATGGTCAGCCCGTTGCCCTTCGACTTGGAGATCTTCTGGCCCTTCTCGTCGAGGAACAGCTCGTAGTTGAAGCCTTCCGGCGGCTCGCCCCCGAGCGCGCGGGCGATCTGCCCGGAGAGCTTCACCGAGTCGATCAGGTCCTTGCCGGCCATCTCGTAGTCGATGCCCAGCGCCACCCAGCGCATCGCCCAGTCGGGCTTCCACTGCAGCTTGGCGTGGCCGCCGGTGATCGGGGTCTCGTAGGCCTCGCCGGTCTTCGGGTCGCGCCAGGCGAGCGTTCCCCGGTCCGCGTGCACCGCGTCGACCACCACCTGCATCACCTCCCCGGTCACCGGGTGCAGCGGCAGGAACGGCGAATACGAGGCCGAGCGCTCGGCGCGCAGCGACGGCAGCATGATCGCCATCACCGCGTCGTAGCGCTCCGCGACCCGCATCAGGGCCGCGTCGAACACGCCGGAGCGGTAGCAGTCGGTGGCCGAGCGGAACTCGTAGTCGAAGCCGAAGGCGTCGAGGAAGCGGCGCAGCTCTGCGTTGTTGTGCGCGCCGAAGCTGTCATGCGTGCCGAACGGATCGGGCACCCGGGTCAGCGGCTGGTTGAGGTGCTGGGCCAGCATCGCGCGCTCGGGCACGTTGTCGGGCACCTTGCGCAGGCCGTCCATGTCGTCGGAGAACGCGATCAGCCGCGTCGGCACGGCGTCCTTCGTCAGCACCCGGAAGGCGTGGCGCACCATCGAGGTCCGCGCCACCTCGCCGAAGGTGCCGATATGCGGCAGCCCCGACGGCCCGTAGCCGGTCTCGAACAGCACCTCCGGCTTGGGCCGGCGCTCCAGCCGGGCCACGAGCTTGCGCGCCTCCTCGAACGGCCAGGCGGCGGCGGTGGCGGCGGCCTCGATCAGGTCGGGGTCGAGGTGGAGGGGCGCGGACATGGGCTGGGACGCTGGACTGTGACACGGGATCTTGCGGGTGCGGCACCCTAATGAGGTTTGCCGCGATGCGAAATCGACTTTTACGGCCGCTCGGCCGGGTCGTCGGCCCCCGATCCCGTCGGCCGGTTCTCCAACGTCCTGACGGCCTCGACGAGTTTCGGGAAGGTCGCTTGCATCAGCGCCCGGTTCTGCTCCGTCCGGCCGGCGTCGTGGTCGAACCCGTGATTGTGCCGCACGCGGTGCCGAAAGCCCTTCAGCTCCATCAGCGAAACGTAGAGCTCGTCGTCGAGCACGGCCGGACGCAGGCCGGGTATCTGCGCCCGCATCTGATCGAGCAGGTCCTGGTGCGAGGTGTCGCCGGTCGGTGCGGCCCCGTCGACGTCCTTGGCGATGCCGAGCAGCACGTCCTCGATGCCGTTGTCAGCGTTGTGAAGGGCGGCCGCGATCGCCGTGAGCCGCCCCCACGTCGTCCGCTGCTCCGGCGGGAGGGCGTCGTATCCGGCGAGGAACGCGTCGAGGTTCGCCAGCTCGCGGCCCGCGCGGTCGAGCTTCGGACCGAGCTTGGCGAAGGCGGGCAGTCGCGACGCGATCACGGGACCGCCTTCTCGAATGCATCCAGCTGCGACGGCGTGAGATCGCAGGCATAGATCAGGTCGTTTGGGATGCCGGTGCCGCGCATCACCGCAGCCACCGCCCGCTCGACGGCGGCGCGTTCGGCCGGATCGATCGGCCCGCGCACCAGGAGGTCGATGTCGGAATGCAGCCGGAAACGCCCGGTCGCCAGCGAGCCGATGAGGCTGATCGCGCGACCCTGTTGCCTCGACGTCGGACACGATCCGTGCCGCGAGGCCTCGCGCCGTCCGGTGACGGTCCGCGACGCGGGCGGCGAGGATGCGCTCGAACGGGCTCGGAGCCGTCATGGCCGCCGCACGCCGTTTGCGGGATCGCCCCTTTGCAGGACCGCCCCTTTGCAGGACCGCGCCGAGGATACCCGCAGGAACGCCTGCGGAAAAGGAGACGCGTCGGTCCCGGACGCAATGCGGATCAGAACGGGCTGACGGGGAAGAACCGCAGGTACAGCTCGGTGTACTTCCCGTCGTCCCACACCCGCTGCAGCGCGTCGTCCAGCGCGCGCGACAGGGCCGCGTCCTCGGGCCGGGTGATCAGGCCGATGCCCTCGCCGAAGTAGCGGTTCTCGAGGTAGTCGCCGCCGACGAGCGCGCAGCAATTGCCCGCCTCCAGGCCGCCGACCCAGAGGGCGAGGCCGAGCCCGTCGGCGAAGACGTAGTCGGCCTCGCCCCGCTTTACCGCGCCTTCCGCCGCGGCGAGGTCGGAAAACGGCTTCGCCTCGGCCTTGGGAAAGAACGCCTGGAGGTAGGCGGCGTGGGCGCTGCCGCCGACCACCGCCACCGACTTGCCCGCCAGCGCGCTCGCCGAGGGAGCCGGCAGGCCGCGGTCGACGCGGGCGGCGAAGCGCGCCGGCCACCGGAAATACGGGCGCGTCGCGGAGAACGTCGCCCGCAGCGTCGGCGTCAGCGGGATCGCGGCGGCGACGACGTCGCCCTGCTTGTCCGTCAGGCCGTCGAGGAGGGTGTCGAAGCGCCGGGCCTGCACGGTGCAGGTGATCGACAGCTTCTCGCAGACGGCGCGGGCCAGCTCCACCACGAAGCCCGTCGGGTTTCCGTCGGGGCCTGCGAAGTGCAGCGGCGGGAACTCGTCGTCGGTCAGGAAGCGCACGGCCCGGCCGGTCTGCGGCGCCTCGACCCGCTCGCCGCGGCTGCGCGGGTTCCAGAAGTTGGGCACCGTCACGGCGGCGGGCGCGGGGCTGCCGGCGGCGGGCTGGCCGGCACGCACCTGACCGGCACGATCCTGGGCGCCCGCCTGCGGCATCGTCGCGACGCAGAGGCCGATGGCTAAGATAATAGTCTTGATCGAGGACATCGTGCTTGCGCCGGGGCCGGGCGCACCTATGATCGCGGGGCGCCGACGGCGCGATGGGGAGGGGGTCCGGCTCACGCCCCCGCCTTAGCACGTCCCGGAGCCGACGGCAGCCGGCCCCGTGTCGTTCCTCCGTTTCCTGGGCCCGCCCCTCGGCGCACCGGGCCTGCCGCCGGAGATCGCGTTCCTGGCGGCCGAAGGCGTCGACGCGGCCTTGCTCCGCCGGGCCGCGGCGCTGGCCGAGGCGAGCGGCACCGATGCGGCGACCGCGCTGCTGCGGGCCGGGCTGATGGACGAGGAGCCGTATTACCGGGCGCTCGCCCGCGCGCTCGACGCGGCGTATCTCGACGGGCCGATCCCGCTCGGCATGGGCGCGCGCTTTCCCGACAGCCTCTCGCTCGGCATGGCGCCCCTGGTCCTCGGGGCCTCCGCCCCGGCGGTGCTGGCGCCGCGCGGGCGGCAGATCGCCGAGCTGCTCGC
>NZ_VRVH01000121.1:0-13254 GCF_008040095.1 Methylobacterium sp. WL6
GCTGAAATACCAGCCGCCGGCACCGGAGGTGTTCGTGCCAGCCTTCTCCGCTTGGCCGGCTGCGCTCGCCCGACCAGCTCCGCCGGCCAAGCTACTCGTGGCGGAGCGGCCCACCGTGCACTAACTTCACCCTTGGACCACCTCGCGGGGGCCGATCACGTCCCGCGCTGCTTGATCGCTTCGATCCCATCGGCGGCGGCGGCACCGCCGAGGGGCACGAAGACCGAGGTGGCGGCCAGCGCGCCGGCAGTCATGAGGGCGCGGATCGTCTGTTGCATCGGATCGGTCCTGGTCAGGCGGTGTGGTTTCGCGTCAAGCAATCGACGAGCCATCGTCAGGCCTATCATTGGAATCGCGCGAGCGCGAAGGGCGCGAGATCAATCGGGCTACCGCCGCCGGTCATTTCCTCGGCCACGGCCTCACCGATGCCGGCCGAATGCTTGAACCCGTGGCCGGAGCAAGCGGAGACCACGAGCACCCGGTCCATCTCCGGGTGGCGGTCGATGATGAAGCCGCGGTCGGGCGTCACGGTGTAGACGCAAGCAGCGGATCGGACGACCTCCGCAGTCGCACCGGCGAGGCGCCCCTTTACGCGCAGCCGATACATCGCTTCCGACTCACCCGGATCGACGGCGCGCTCGACCGCATCGGCGGTGGTGGCCGTGTCATACTGCTCGGTCGCGACCTTGATCGAACGGACGCCTGGCATCGGCGGGAAGCCGTAAAGGTAGTCGGTGTCACCGGTACCGTACATCCAGATGAAGACCGGAGCCCGGGGTCCGTAGGCCGAGACATCGTCGACGGCGTACCAGTGCAGGAGCTGGCGCCGGACCGTGAGCAGCCTGTCGAACGGGCGGCCGAGGAGCGGAGCGGTCCACGCGCCGGCGCTGACGACGGCGCGGTCCGCGAGGATGCTGCCGTCGGCCGTCTTGACATGCACGCCGGCCGCGTCCTGGTGCAGGGCCAGGACTTCGCACCCCGTCCGGATCTCGGCGCCCCGTTCGCCCGCGCGCCGCAACTGCACGGCAACGCATCGCTCGGGGAAGACGTAGCCGCCGCCGGGCTCGTAATAGGCCTTCTCGTCGCCGGCGAGGTTCAGGAATAGCGGAAAGCGACGGGCGACAGCCGCACCGTCGAGCACCTCGTGCGCGATCCCGAACCTGCGTGCCGCACTTACCGAGCGGCCGACGAAATCCGGCTTGCCGTGGTGAGAAGAGACGCCGTCGCCGGGAGCCATGACGAGGGCGCCGCAGGCGTTCAGGAGGGGCTCCCCGGTCTCCGCCTCGAGCTCGCGCCAGATGCGATGGGAGGCGATGACGAAGGGGACGTAGTCGCTCCCCTCGCCGACGGCCTGGCGGGTGATCCGCGTCTCGCCGTGGCTCGACCCGAGGGTATGGGGCGGTGCGAAGCGATCGAGGCCGATCACGGAGGCGCCCCTTCGCGCCAATTGATAGAGGGCCGCGCTTCCCATCGCGCCGAGGCCCAGCACGGCGACGTCGACCCGTCCGGCCATCAGGCGGCTTCCTGCTGCGGGAACCCGCAACGGCGCGCAGCCCGTGTCGGAGACGGATGCAGCGTGGGGACGACGGAACCGGGCATTTGGCGTGCGTCCCTCGGCGAAAACGGCGAATGGTGGCCAGCATGATCGACCTTCGCCGTTGCGCTTGTCGTCAAGAGACGGTTTTTTGTGCCTATGGGACAGGGTGCGGAGAAAACGGCGGGTGTGGGAGTCGCGGCGTCGGGGGACCGTACCCAGGAAATCGGCTTCCTTCTGCTTCCCGGCTTCGCGCTTCTGTCGTTCGCCTCAGCATGCGAACCGTTCCGGGCCGCCAATCAACTCGCCGGCCGCGACCTCTACCGGCTGCGCTACTTCGGAGAGACGGGAGAGGGCCGGATCGCATCCTCCTCCGGGGCGGAAGTGCCGACGGAGGGGCTGCCCCGCGAGCACGGGCGTCTCCATACCGTCTTCGTCTGCGCCGGCGGAGAACCGACCGCGTGGGACCGACCCGTCATCCACGCCGTGCTGCGGCGTCTGGCCCGGTTCGGCGTGCGCATCGGAGGGATCTCCGGCGGCCCTTACGTGATGGCCGCAGCCGGGCTCCTTTCGGATCGTCCCTTCACAGTCCACTGGGAATATGCCGGCGCTACGGTCGAAGCGTTCCCGACTTCGCGCCTCGCGCACGCACGTTATGTCACCGATCCGGACCGTCTCACCTGCGGCGGCGGCGTCGCCCCCCTGGACATGATCCATACCCTGATCGCCGGGCGCATGGGCGAGGCGTTCGCGCGGCGCGTCTCGGACTGGTTTCTCCACACGGCAATCGGCGCCGCGGCCGATCCGCAGCGAGCGTCCACGGCCGAGCGCTACGCGGTCCATCACCCCGCCCTGCTGACCGTCCTCGAGACCATGGAGACGACCGTCGAGGCACCGCTCAGCCGGCGCGCGATGGCCGGTCTCGCCGCACTCAGCGAGCGCCATCTCGATCGGTTGGTCCGGGAGAAGTGCGGCCTCAGCTTCTCGGCGCAGTACAAGGCGATCCGCCTCGCCCACGCCCGGCGTCTGCTTCGCCAGAGCCCGCTCAGGATCGGCGAAATCGCGACGGCTTGCGGGTTTTCGAGTATCGCCCACTTCTCCCGCAGCTATCGAACGAGCTTCGGCTGCGCGCCGTCCGCAGAGCGTTAGGCGTCGCGCGAAGCATGTGCGGTCCGAACGGGACACGGCGACCTGCTCCAGGCCGCGCAGGAAGTGCTTCACGCGGGTCTAGTCCATAGTGGTTCAGAGACCATCATTCGCTCGGATCACGCGGTAAAGGCGAAGCGCACGGAAGGACCAGCCCGGCGAGACCGCTCCTGATGCGAGGTCGAAGGAGGCTAGGTGCCTCGAACAATGGATCCGGCCCGCCGCGCAGCGTCCGAGCGACAAGTCGGCGCCTTCGTGAGGGCAGGCCCGCTCCGCCGCGACGAGCCTTTCGCCGTCCCGCATGAGGATCAGATGTCGCCCTCTCACGAGGATCGGTATCGGTGCGGCCTCATCGCTAAGGTGGAGAGGACCGAGGTGCATCCGCACGGGCCGTTCCGGGTCAGCCACCGAGGTAGGCGTCGCGAACATGCGGATTGGCGATCAGGTCGCCCGTTCCGTCGTTTACGTCCGTCGCCTCAATCCCGGTATGCCGGCTCCTCGCGATCCAGGGTCCTTCGGATCGCGGCAAGGTGCAGACGGGCAGATTCGGGATCGCCGGCGCGCATCTGGCGGTACGCAGCTTCGGCGATCGCGGGTTCCACGGGGAGGACTTGCCGCCCGGTGGAGAGGGCCAGGGTCTGCACCTCGGCCGCCCGTTCGAGATAGTAGAGGTCGTCCCAGACCTCGGCGATGGTGGGTCCCAAGACCATCACCCCGTGATGCTTCATGAAGACGATGTCGGCCTCGCCCACGGCGTCGGCGATGCGGTCGCCCTCTCGGGTGTCGAGAGCGAGCCCGTTGTAGTGGCGGTCGACCGCGGTGCGGCCGTAGAACTTGAGCGCGGTCTGGCCGGCGAAGATCAGCGGCTCGCCCTCCGTCATCGAGAGGGCGGTGGCGTAGGGCATATGCGTGTGGAAGGCGACGCGCGCCCGCGGGATGCGAGCGTGGATCCGGGCGTGGATGAAGAACGCCGTCGCCTCGGGCTGCCCCTCGCCCGCGACGACGGTGCCGTGGAGGTCGCAGACCAGGAGCTTGGACGCGGTCATCTCCGAGAAGGCGTAGCCGTAGGGATTGACGAGGAAGAGATCGTCGTAACCCGGCACCAGGGCGGAGAAATGGTTGCAGATGCCCTCCTCGAGCCCATGACGGGCCGCCATGCGGAAGCAGGCGGCCAGGTCGGCCCTGGCCTCGCGGATCTCGGGGCGGTCAAGATCGGGCTGGTTCGCCCCGTGGCCCGCGACGGGACCGTTGGTGCCAGAAGACAGTGCGTGGGCCATTGCGTCGTCTCCATTCGGGTTCGCCGGCGCGTGGTGGATCGGGAGAACCCGGCAGCGTGGCGTTTCGGGGCGTCGACTGTAGGCTGCGGGGCAGGCGGCACCGTCATGCCACGGTCCCGAACAAGGCGGCCAGGCGCGTCTCGGCTTCCGTGAGATCGATACCCCGGGCGGCGAGCCAGCCGTCGTCGTAGAGCGTCGAGCGATAGCGCTCCCCGGAATCGCAGAGCAAAGTGACGACCGATCCGGTTTCGCCGCGCGCGCGCATCTCCTCGACGAGATGCAGGCAAGCCCAAACGTTCGTGCCCGTTGAGCCGCCGCAGGGTCGGCCGAGGCGGGCACTCGTCATCCGGGCCGCGGCGATGCTGGCCGCGTCGGGCACCGCGATCATGCGGTCGATCAGGTCGGGGATGAAGGACGGCTCGACCCGCGCCCGGCCGACGCCCTCGATGACGCTGCCGCAGGCGGGAACGCCCTGGACCGTCCGGTCGGCGTGATGGCGGTGAAACACCGAGCCGTCCGGGTCAGCGACGCACAGGCGCGTCGGGTAGGTGCGGTAGCGGATGTACCGGCCGAGGGTCGCGGACGTACCGCCGGTGCCGGCGCCGCAGACGATCCAGGCCGGGACCGGGGCGTCCTCCAGGGCCATCTGCGCGAAGATCGATTCGGCGATGTTGTTGTTGCCGCGCCAGTCCGTCGCCCGTTCGGCGAAGGTGAACTGGTCCATGTAATGGCCGCCGATCTCGCCTGCGAGCGATTGGGCAGCGTCGCTGACGTTCCCGCCGTCGATGAGGTGTGGTTCTCCGCCGTGGAAGGCGATCGTGGCGACCTTCTCGGCCGAGGTCGAGCGCGGCATTACCGCGAAGAAGCGCAGCCCGAGCAGACGTGCGAAATACGCTTCCGAGATGGCCGTCGAGCCGCTGGAGGACTCGACGATCGTCGTCTCGGGGCCGATCCAGCCGTTGCACAGGGCGTAGAGGAACAGCGAGCGGGCGAGGCGGTGCTTCAGGCTGCCGGTGGGATGGCTCGACTCGTCCTTGAGATAGAGCTCGATCCCGGGGGCGTGCGGAAGGGGCAGCCGGATCAGGTGCGTGTCCGCCGAGCGGTTGATGTCGGCCTCGATCCGCCGGATCGCCTGGGAGACCCAGGGTCGGTCCCTATCGGTCGGACGGCTCATGAGCCGGTCGCATCAGAGCCGCGCAGATCCGCCTTGCGCAGATCCGCCTCGGCCTGCGAGAGGAGCGCCTTGCGGTCGATCTTGCCCGTCGCGGCGAGGGGCATACCCTGGAGGAACCAGACCCGGCGCGGGTGCTGGTAGGCTGGGGCGTGGGCGAGCACGTGGCTCTTGACCTCCGCCTCGGTGACGGCCGCGCCCGGGCGGCGCACCACGAAGGCGACGGGCTTCGTCCCCTTGATCGCGTCCTCCACCGGCACGACGCAGGCCTGGAGCACGTCCGGATGCGTCTCGATCACCGTCTCGACCTCCCCGGGGAAGATGTTTTCGCCGCCCGAGACGAACATGTCGTCGGCACGGCCGACGAAGAAGTAGAATCCGTCCGCATCGCGGCGGAACACGTCGCCGGTGTCGTAGTAGCCGTCGGACGTGATCGGGGAAGGGGTGTCCGGGCGGTGGTGGTAGCCGAGCATGATCGCCGGACTCTTCAACTGCAGCACGCCGAGGTCCGGCGCCTCCGGCCCGACCAGGCGGACGGGCACCTGGGGATGCGGGTGGCCGACCGAGCCGACCGGGATGGGAAGGCCCGAGGGATGGCCGGAAAAGACGATCGGACCGCCCTCGGTCGTGCCGTAGGCGTTGATGATCCGGGCGTTCGGAAGCAGCGTCCGGGTCTGGTCCATGAGGGTCTCGTTCACCGGCGCAGAGCCCATGCGCAGGGTGCGGACCCCCGAGAGGTCGGCTTCGGCCAGGGCGCCCGCCTCGCGCAGCATCATCGCGATCATCGGCGGCACGGCGGTGAGCCAGGTGCAGCCGTATCGCCCGACCGCCGCGATGTAGCGCTTCGCGTCGAATTGCGGGAGCAGCACCGCGCTCGATCCCGAGGCGCAGACCAGGAGCGCAAGGGCCAGCGCGTTCATGTGGTAGAGCGGCGCGGCGATGAGCAGGCGCTCAGCGCGGAGGTCCGCCTCCGCCATCCGCGTGCGCACCACCCAGAGGTGGGCGGCATGGCCCAACATCACCCCCTTGGGCCGCCCCGTCGACCCCGAGGTATAGAGGCAGAGCGCCGCCTCGTCGGCCCACGGCCGAACAGCCTCGAACGCGCCGGGGTCGAGCCAGGATGCCAGCCCATCCGGACCGTCGCGGTCGAAGACGGCGATGGGGACGGCACCCGCGAAGGCCGCGTGCCGGGCGGCGTCGCAGACGACGAGGCGGGCGCCGCAATCGGCGATCACCCACGCCACCGTCGACGCGGGAAACTTGTGATTTACCGGTGTGGGCACGATCCCGGCCCGCATGGCTCCAAGGACGAGGGCGACAGTCTCGGGCCGGTTCGCCGCGAGGATCGCGATCCGGTCGCCGCGCGCGAGTCCCCCGCGCAGGAGACCGCGGGCGAACGCGTCGGCCATCGCGTCGAGGCCGGCGCGGGTCATCACGGTCTCGCGCGCCTCGCCGTCGAACCCGATGAAGACCGGCCGGTCCGGATCGCCGGAGCGGTCGACGAGGGCGCCGAGGTTGTCGATCGCGTCGGCGCGGCTCATCATGAACTCCGGCAGGTCACGAGAAGGTCGAGGGCGGCGAGCGTCAGGGTTGCGCGGGCGGCGTCGTGGCGAAGCCACAGGGCCCCCGGCAGGGCACGGGCCCGGCGCTCGATCTCCTCCAGGGTATCGAAGCGCAACCCCAATTCGAAGAAGCGCGGCGCGCCGCCGGCGACGACGTGGAGGTGGAAGTCCCCGAGCCGGATGGACCACCCGTCGGCATCGGGCTGCGCGAGCGCGTTGCAGGCGGCCGCGTAGCGGACGGCCTCCGCCTCGGGATGGCGGCTCGTGACGACGACCCGATCGATCCAGTTGAAGCCGTTGGGGTGGGCGAACCATTCCGGTCGCCAGACGAGGTCCGGCGTCAGGTGCTCGCAATGGTAGATCCGGCCCGCCGGGAAGAGGTGGGCGGGAAACCGAACGGTGCGGAAGCGCGCCTCTTCGGTCCGCCCGGCGACGGTCACCGGGCGGGAGAACGTCGCCGGCGCCTCGACCGGCAGCCCGGTCCGGCTCAGCCGCGCGAAGCTCGCGTCCGCATCGCCGCTGGCGATGACGAGGCCGTTCAGGCCGAAGGGCGAGTCGAGTACGTCGCGGCGCTGGAGCCCGAGTTCCGGCACACCGACCAGCTCGAGATACGGCCCCCGCGTCATCATCAGGTGGTTGATCGATCCGAGCGAGTGATGCCCGCGCGGCGTCAGCCGGAAGCCGAGCGCCGTGAAGGTCTCCGCGGCGGCGTCCATGTCGCGCATCGCGTTGACGACGACATGGTCCAGTCCGTCATAGGCGGATCGGCTCGCGGGGCGGCTCATGCCGTCCGCCCCCTAGAAAGCGCGATCCCTTCGCCGGCGCCGGTCGGCACGATCACTTCGCCGGTGCCGTCATGTAGACGCCGCGCCCGCTGGCTAGCAGGCGGCCCTCGGCGTCGAGGATCTGCGCCTCGGCGACCGAGATCTGGCCGCCGAACTTCACGACCTTGCCAAGGCAGCGCAGGTTCCCCTGCATCGCCGCCCGATGGTAGTCGACGCGCAGGTCCACCGTCGGCACGCCGCGTCCGGTCTTCGACACCAGCGCCCAGTCGGCCGTGAGGTCGACCAGCGTCGCGAGGATGCCGCCGTGCGTGTAGCCCTTCTCGGCGTTGACGACCCATTCCGGACGCCACGTGGCCGCGAGTTCGATCGTGCCCTCGCCGACGGCCACGACGCCGAGGCCGAGCCACTGGTGGAACGGCCCGCGCAGAAGCAGCGCCTCGACCTGTTCCTTGGTGAGTGAGGTGTCCGACATGCTGTTGATCCGGTCCTAGGGAGCGACGACGATCTTGCCCATGACCTCGCGGTCCTGGATCATGCGAAGGCCCTCGGCGGCCTCTTCGAGGGAGAGCACCTTGTCGACGACCGGCTTGAGCGTGCCGGCCTGGATCATGTCCATCAACGCCGAGAGGTCGTCGTCGTAGAAGCTGTTGGACCCGACGATCTTGAGTTCGAAGCTCCAGACGTAGCGGAGATCCTCCTTCGGATCGTGGCCGGCGGTGGCGCCGCAGACCAGCAGGGTCCCGCCCCGCTTCAGGCACTTCAGCGACGGCACCCAGGTGTCGCCGCCGGTGAAGTTGATGACCACGTCCACGCCGCCCTCGTAGGTGCGCCGCTGGGGCTTGCCGTAGGTCTGGATCGCCCATTTCGAGAAGTCGGTCTCGCGGTAGTTGACGACGTGGTCGGCGCCGAGCTCGGTCAGGCGCGCCATCTTGTCGGCGCTGCCGGCGCAGGCGATCACCTCGGCGCCAAGTTGCTTGGCCAGCATCACGCATCCGGTGCCGACGCCGCCGCTGGCGCCGAGGATCAGGACCCGGTCGCCCGCCTTGACCGTCTTGTGGGTGATCAGCATCCGGTGCCCGGTGCCGTAGGCCACCGGCAGGGACGCCGCGTCGGCGTAGCTCACATCCGGGGGCATCGCGATCAGTTGGTCGGCGGAGACGCGGCAGTATTCAGCCATGCCGCCGTCCATCATCTCGCCCATCAGGCCCTTGGCCTTGTTGAGCGGGTTGACGAGGACGCGGTCGCCCGCCTTCCAGTTCGCGACGCCCTCGCCGAGTTCGACAACCTGCCCGGCCATGTCGAGGCCGATCACCACCGGAAACGGTACCTTGATGCCGGGCATGCCCTTCACGGTGAAGACGTCGTGGTAGTTGAACGACGAGGCGCCGACCCGGATCACGACTTCGCCGGGGCCGGCCTTCGGCTTCGGGTGGTCGTGGACGACGGCGAGGTCGCTGATCTCGCCATGCTGGCGAAGCACGAGGGCCTTCATCGTCTCGGACATGCTGTCTCCTCCGGTTGATCGTTGAATGGCGCGGGCGGTCACCGAATCGCCTTCGACGCCTCGTAGGGGCCGGTCACCAGCGCGGCGTCGGGCAGGTCGCCCTTGACGACGCCGACGGCCTTGAACACCGCGAACTCGTTCTTCAGGGAGGCGACGTCGGCCGGCTCCATGCTGACGGTGTAGATGTGATCCCAGAGGGCGGCGTAGGCCTTCGCGTCGGCTTCGCCGAGGTTGGCCGCCGCCATGAGCGCCTGTGCAACCGCGGCCTTGTCACCCTTGCCGAACTCGTAGGCCTTGCGCATGGCGGCGACGACCTTGGCGGCCCCCGCGGGGTTGGCCTTGAGCCAGTCGTTGCGCATCAGCCCGACGCCGAGGACGGGCGGCGCGTCCTGCTTGGTGATCGCCTTCCACTCGGCGCGGAAGGAGCCGAGCTTGCGCAGCTTGGCATCGGGCAGCAGGGCCAGGGTGACCGTGCGCAGGGCGGCCGCGTCGATGTCCTTCTGCGCCAGGAATTGCGCCAGCCGCGGATCGTTGCCCGGCACGCTTTCGTAGTCCGAGGGCTTGATGCCGTAATTCGTCTCCAGGATCGCGGAGGTGATCGCCGCGGTGGCGCTGCCCGAGGGCGAGGTCCCGATCTTCTTGCCCTTCAGGTCGGCCATCGTCCGGATCGGCGAGGCTTCCGGGACGACGAAGTCGAGGTCGGCCACCTGGGTCGCCAGCACGATGCTGAGGGGGAGGCCGTCGGAGGCGACGCTGAAGGACGTTCCCGCGCTGGCAGCGATGGCGAAATCGATCGCGCCCGCGGCCATGGCCTTGGTCGGCGCGTTCACATCCGGGAACTTGAGGTACTCGACGGTGAGCCCCTCCTTCTCCATGAACTTGCCGGCTTCGAGGACGGCCCCGAAGCCGAGGCTCACCCCGGAACTCCAGTAGCCGATCCGCACGGTCTCGGCGCGTGCGGGGCATGGTGCGGCGGCAAGGCTCGCGAGGGCTGCGGCGACCAGGCCGACGCGTTTCATCACGGTCATCGAGGCACGTCTCCAAAGGTCGTGGTCGTCGCGGTCGAAGGCACCGAGGGGGCGGTGGCGAAGGGCGATGGTCATGTCTGCGCGGTCCGCTTCCAGGCGAAGAGACGCCGCTCCAGGGGCTTCAGCACGAGGGATTCAAGCCCGATCATCAGCGTGACTAGGGTGAGCGTCCACGCGAAGACCTGATCGGTCTGGACGAGGTCGGCGGCCTGCCGCAGGCGGTAGCCGATGCCGCTGCTGGCCCCGAGGGACTCGGCCACCAGGCTGACGCGTGCGCCGAACCCGAAGGCGAGGCGTGCGCCCGAGAAGAACGACGGCAGGATCGTCGGGAGATAGACCTTGAAGAGCACTTTCCACCGCGGCATGCGGAAGGTGCGCGCGAGTTCGAGGTAGTCGGCGTTCACCGTCCGCGTGCCCTGCCAGACGTTGGTCAGGATCAGCGGCATCGCGGTCATGAACACCACGAAGATCGTGGTCCAGTTCGACAGCCCGAACCAGATCAGCGCGAAGATCGCCCAGATGGTCGAGGAAACCGTGTTCACAACCGTCAGGACCGGTTCGAAGAACGCGCCCAGCGCCCGGCTCGCACCGAGCAGCAGTCCGAGCGGAAGCCCGACCAAAGCGGCCAGCGCGAAGCCGGATGCGACGCGGCCGAAGGTGATGCCGAGGTCGGTGGCAAAGCTCTTCGAGGCGACGAGCGCGCACCACGCGCCCCAGACTCGGGCGGGGCTCGGCAGGACGAAGCTCGGCGCGTGCAGTGATGCCGCCTGCGAGGCGGCCAGCCCGAGAGCGATCAGGCCGAAGCGCATCGCGACGAGGCGCAGGCGACGCGATCTGGTCGCGGCGCGGCGCGTCGCGCGGAGGGATGGCGGCGTGCGCAAGGGTGGGGGCGTCCGCTCTAGCATGACGCGGGACTCAAGCCTGCGAGGGCGAGGCGCAGGCCGCGCACCGCCTCGGCGACGTCCGGCGCCAGCGGGTTGCGCGGATAGGGCAGATCGATCGCACGCGCCTCGCCGACGCGCCCGGGACGCGGATGCAAGACGACGACGTGGTCGGCGAGGACGATCGCCTCCTCGACGTCGTGGGTGACGAAGATCAGCGTCATCTTCCGCAGGCTCGCGATGCGCAGGACCTCGGCATGCATCTGCCCCCGGATCGACGGGTCGAGCTTGGAGAACGGCTCGTCCATCAGGAGGATCGCCGGCTCGGTTACGAGGCTGCGCGCGAGGGCGACGCGGCTGCGCATGCCGCCGGACAACTCGTGCGGATAGATGTCCTCAAAGCCGGCGAGCCCGACGAGGGCCAACGTCTCGCGGGCGCGCCGGCGCCGCTCCGTCGCAGGAAGGCTCTCAGCCTCGAGCCCGAACGCGACGTTCTGGGCCGCCGTGCGCCAGGGCAGCAGCCGATCCTCCTGGAACATGTAGGTCATCGAGTGCCAGTTCCGGAATTCGGCGGACGGCACATCGTCGAGAAGCACGGTTCCGCTGTCGGGCGGGATCAGTCCGGCGATGATGTTCAGGAGGGTACTCTTGCCGCATCCTGAGGCTCCGAGCAGCGCGACGATCGCCCTCGCCGGCACCTCGATGTCGATGTTCTGCAGAACATGGAGTGGCTCGCCCTCGCGCCGGTCGAACCATTTGTTCACGCCCCTGATTGAAACGACGCTCATGCGGAGCCGTCGCCGCTCTGGAGCGCCGCATCGATCGGCACGAGGGCGGCGGTATCACGAAGGCTCTGGACGACCTTTTGCATCGTCATCTCGCGGAACGTCTCGACGTGACGGCGCGCCACATCTTCTGCTCCGTCGGCATCGCCGGCGACTAGGCATTCGATCATCAGGCTGTGGTCATTCTCGATGTTCGGCCGGACGCCCTGCACGCCGAACCCCAGCGCAACGAGCCGGGTCATCTCGTCGAGGAGGCCCGACAGCGTCCGGCACAGGCGCTGGTTACCGGCCGAGACCGCGATCGCCATGTGGAAGCTGCGGTTGGCTTCGAGGAAGAAGTCGATCTGGTTGCCGACGTCGGTCACGGCACGGTCGCGGCAGGCCCGCTCCAGCCGTTCGAGCTGGGCCCGGTTTACGCGGCCGGCTGCCCCCCGCGCGGCCAGCGGCTCCAGGACAACGCGGAGCGCGAAAACCTCGTCGACATCCCTCACGGTGACGGGGGCCGCCCGGTAGCCCTGCCGCGGCATCGAAGCGACGAAGCCCTCCTGGATCAGCCGTTGCAGCGCAATCCGGCAACTCGCCTTGCCGAGTTCGTAACGCTCCATCACTTCGGCCTCGGTGAAGCGCATGCCCGGCAGGATCCGGCACGAGACGATCGCGCGGCGCAGAACGTCGTAGGCTTGGTTCCCGCGCAGGGTCGCCGGGGGCACCGTCAGGACGTCCGGTTGGCGCGGGAAGGCTCCGTCCTCAGACTTGCGCGGCATCTTCACCACCTCACGGCAGCCTCGTGATCAGCCCACGAGACCCAGCCAACGTAGCCAGGCTTTCAGGGAAGCGCCAACAAAATTGATGAGTATCAGTGGTTTAGCATAAAATATCCCCTTGCCGCCCATATCGTGAGCAGCTTACGACTGCTTCGTGACCTGTTCTTGGAATTTTCCCCTCGACCGTCACGCGAACGCCCCGTCGATCCATCGCGGGCCCGTCAAAGGTCCAGAGTCACGCCGACGCGGGCGCGCGAGACACACGGGGTCATCCGATCCTGGCGTTTCCCGATCGGGAGCACCGCATCGCGGTGGATCACCGTGCCGTCGCGGTAGCCGCATTCGCAGGCGCCGCAGACACCGAGTTCGCACGAGGAGGGCAGGGAGAAACCGTGTTCGCGCAGCACATCGAGGAGCGAACGGTCCGCCGGCACGTGGAGTACAGCGCCGGTGGAGGCGATCCGCGCGCCGAATGGTTCAAGCTTGAAGTTTTCGTCTGAGACGGCGGCGAAGTGCTCGACATGGACTTGCTCGGGCGGCCAGCCATTTGCGGCGAGCGCCGCCTGCACGGCCTCAGTGAGGCGGCGAGGACCGCAAGCGTAGACATGGGTGTTCGCGTCGGGGCCGCGCAGGAGCGCCGGATCGAAGCGCCGGCCTTCCTCGGAAAACCAGTCGTGCAGGTGGTCAGCCCCCATTGAAGTGGTCCGCCCTTTGGTATGGCTTTTGAGCCTGGAGGACGGACAAGATGGCAAAGCCCCCGAAGCCCGAGGAGATCGTCGCGAAGCTACGTCAGGCAGACGTGCTGATCTCACAGGGC
>NZ_VRVH01000122.1:0-13138 GCF_008040095.1 Methylobacterium sp. WL6
GGACGGGGCCCGCGTCGCCCTGCTGCGGCCTGCGCCCGACGATGCCGCGCGGGCGCGGCCGGACTTCGATCGCGCGGCCTTCCTCGACCGCCTCGATCGCGAGATCCGCACGCCGGTCGAGGGGATCGTCGGCCTCGCCGACGGCATCCTCGCGGAGCCGCACGGGCCGGTCGACGAACGCTACCGCACGACGCTGCGCGCGATCCGAGCGGCGGGCGACCACGTGCGCGGCCTCGTCTCCGACCTGATCGACATCGCCACCATCGAATCCGGCGGCCTCGCGCTGTCCGTCCGGCCGCTGCCCCTGAACGAGCTGGTCTCCGGCTGCGTCGAGCTGCTGCAGCCCGAGGCGGCGCGCGGGCGCATCGTCCTGCGCACCAGCTTCTCGCCGGATCTCGCGCCCCTGGAGGCGGACGAGCCTTCCCTGCGGCAGGCTGCGCTGACGGTGATCGGCGAGGCGATCCGCGCGACGGCGGCCGGCGGCCAGGTGATCGTCTCGACGACGCCGGGCGAGCGCGGCGGCATCGCGCTGAAGGTGCGCGGCACCGGCCCGGGCGCACGCTCCGCCGAGCCCGAGGACGGCCACGACCCCCGCAGCGGCAGCGAGTCGCACGTCGGCGGGCTCGGATTGCCGCTGACCAAGGCCCTGGTCGAGGCCAATCAAGGTTCGCTGCGCATCTCGACCCGGGGCAACGACGGCACCCTGGTGGAGATTCTTCTCCCAGGAACGGAATTTCGGACGGGGTGAGTGGCACGCCGAGACAATCCCCGGCCTTTGTCAGAGGACCGGTTCGAAATTCGTCGTCACCGTTAGACTCTTCAAGCGGGGCCGTGCAGACCATCCCACCGAGGGACGACGGCGGGGCTTAGGGTCGGGCTCGAACGGGCCCCGACCTTGGGGCAGGAAAACCGGCTTGACAGCGCTCTCCGGGCGCCCCTAGCAGGAATTGTGTCGCCTCCGGCCGGATGCGGGTCGGGCGGGGGGCGGCGATTGGTGTTACGACGACGACGACGATAATCTTTGGAAGCCCCGGCTGCGCGGACAACTGCGATACGATCGGGCACCAATCAGGGAGACGCGAGATGGACGGGAAGGTCGTCGAGGTTCGGGACACATGGCGCGAGGGCGCCCATGTGGACGACGCCAAGTATCGCGAGATGTACGCCGCCTCGGTTGCCGACCCGAACGCGTTCTGGGGCGAGCACGGCAAGCGCATCGACTGGATGACGCCGTTCTCCAAGGTCAAGAACGCCAGCTTCGAGCCGGGCCAGGTCTCGATCAAGTGGTTCGAGGACGGCAAGACCAACGTCGCCTACAATTGCGTCGATCGGCACCTCGAGACCCGCGGCGACCAGACCGCGATCATCTGGGAAGGCGACGACCCGAACGAGTCGAAGCACATCACCTACCGCGAGCTGCATGCGCAGGTCTGCCGGATGGCGAACGTGCTGCGCAACCGCGGGGTCGAGAAGGGTGATCGCGTCACGATCTACATGCCGATGATCCCCGAGGCCGCCTACGCCATGCTGGCCTGCGCGCGCCTCGGCGCCGTGCACTCCATCGTCTTCGGCGGCTTCTCGCCCGATTCGCTGGCCTCGCGCATCGAGGGCTGCGCCTCGAAGATCGTGATCACCGCGGACGAGGGCCTGCGCGGCGGGCGCAAGGTGCCGCTGAAGGCGAACGTCGACGCGGCGATCGCGCGCCTCGGCAAGGACGTCGTCGACCACGTCGTCGTGGTGCGCCGCACCGGCAGCGACGTGGCGATGGAGCCGGGCCGCGACGTGTACTACCACGAGGCCGCCGAGCAGGTGACCGACGAGTGCCCGGCCGAGGCCGTGGAGGCCGAGCACCCGCTCTTCATCCTCTACACCTCGGGCTCGACCGGCCAGCCCAAGGGCGTGGTCCACACCACCGGCGGCTACCTCGTCTACGCGTCGATGACGCACCAGTACGTCTTCGACTACCGCGAGGGCGAGGTGTACTGGTGCACCGCCGACGTCGGCTGGGTCACCGGCCACAGCTACATCGTCTACGGGCCGCTCGCCAACGGCGCGACGACGCTGATGTTCGAGGGCATTCCGACCTACCCGTCGAATTCCCGGTTCTGGGACGTGGTCGACAAGCACAAGGTCAACATCTTCTACACCGCCCCGACCGCGATCCGCTCGCTGATGGGCGGCGGCGAAGGGCCGGTGAAGAAGACCTCGCGGGCCAGCCTGCGCGTGCTCGGGTCGGTCGGCGAGCCGATCAACCCGGAGGCCTGGGACTGGTACTACAAGGTCGTCGGCGACTCGCGCTGCGCCATCGTCGACACCTGGTGGCAGACCGAGACCGGCGGCATCCTGATCACCCCGCTGCCCGGCGCGACCCGGCTGAAGCCCGGCTCGGCCACGCGCCCGTTCTTCGGCGTGCAGCCGGCGATGGTCGATGCCGAGGGCAAGGTCCTGGACGGGCCGTGCGAGGGCAACCTCTGCATCACCGAATCCTGGCCCGGCCAGATGCGCACCGTCTACGGCGACCACGAGCGCTTCGAGCAGACCTACTTCTCGACCTATCCGGGCAAGTACTTCACCGGCGACGGCGCCCGCCGCGACGCGGACGGCTATTACTGGATCACCGGCCGGGTCGACGACGTGATCAACGTCTCGGGTCACCGCATGGGCACCGCCGAGGTCGAGTCCTCGCTGGTCGCCCATGCGAAGGTCGCCGAGGCGGCGGTCGTCGGCTACCCGCACAACCTCAAGGGCCAGGGCATCTACGCCTACGTCACCCTCAACGAGGGCGAGGAGGGCGACGACGCGCTGCGCAAGGAGCTCGTGACCTGGGTCCGCAAGGACATCGGGCCGATCGCCTCGCCGGACCTGATCCAGTTCGCTCCCGGCCTGCCCAAGACCCGCTCAGGCAAGATCATGCGCCGCATCCTGCGCAAGATCGCCGAGGACGACTTCTCCTCGCTCGGCGACACCTCGACGCTCGCCGAGCCCGCGGTGGTCGACGACCTGATCGAGAATCGACAGAACCGCGCCGTCTAGGGCCGGTCTGCGACGACGGGCGGGCCTCGACCCGCTCACCGAGGCGGATGCCCCAGGGCGTCCGCCTCCAACATGCAAAAAATGCAGTTACGTCGACCGGAAGGCGGGCCCGATCGCGGGTACCCCTTCATCGGAGGGAGCACACATGTCCATCACCACAAGCGGCCTCGACGGCCGCCCCGCCCCAGCGGTGCCGCGGCCCGGCAGCACCGCGTCCGGACCCGCCTACGACGAAGTCGCGAAGAGCCCGATCTTCCGCCAGCTCGTCCAAGAGCGCACGAGCTTCGGCTGGATCCTCACCGGCCTGATGCTGCTCGTCTATTTCGGCTTCATCGGCCTGATCGCCTTCGACAAGAGCCTGCTCGCGGTGAAGCTCGGCAGCGGCACCGCGTCGGTCGGCCTTCTCATGGGGGTCGTCGTGATCCTCTTCGCCTTCCTCCTCACCGGCCTCTACGTCATGCGCGCCAACACCCGCTACGACGCCCTGGCCGCCGAACTCAAGCGGAGCCTCGGACGATGATCCGCACCCTGTCATTCCTGGGAGCCGCCCTGCTGCCCGGCCCCGCGCTCGCGGCCGGCCCCGACATGGGCGCCGTGCAGCAGCAGGCGACGAACTGGCCGGCCATCGGCATGTTCCTGTTCTTCGTGCTGTTCACGCTGGGCATCACCTACAAGGCGGCCAAGGGCACCAAGTCCGCGGCCGACTTCTACGCCGCGGGCGGCGGCATCTCGGCCGGCACGAACTCGCTGGCGATCGCCGGCGACTACATGTCGGCGGCCTCGTTCCTCGGGATCTCCGGCCTCGTCTACACCTCGGGCTTCGACGGGCTGATCTACTCCACCGGCTTCCTCGTCGGCTGGCCGATCGTGCTGTTCCTGATCGCCGAGCGCCTGCGCAACCTCGGCAAGTTCACCTTCGCCGACGTGGCGAGCTTCCGCCTCGACCAGACCTCGATCCGCATCATCTCCGCGACCGGAACGCTGGTCGTGGTGGCGTTCTACCTGATCGCCCAGATGGTCGGCGCGGGGAAGCTGATTCAGCTGTTGTTCGGCCTGCCCTACCTCTACGCGGTGGTGATCGTCGGCGTGCTGATGATCGTCTACGTCGCCTTCGGCGGCATGAAGGCTACCACCTGGGTGCAGGTGATCAAGGCCTGCCTGCTGCTCGGCGGCGCCACCTTCATGGCCGGGGCCGTGCTGCTCAAGTACGGCTTCAACCCGGAGGCGCTGTTCGCCTCGGCCGTCGCCACGCATCCGAAGGGCGACGCGATCATGGCGCCCGGCGGCCTCGTGTCGAACCCGGTCGAGGCGATCTCGCTCGGCGTCGGCCTGATGTTCGGCACCGCCGGCCTGCCGCACATCCTGATGCGCTTCTTCACCGTCTCGGACGCCCAGGCCGCCCGCAAGTCGGTGTTCTACGCCACCGGCCTGATCGGCTACTTCTACATCCTCACCTTCATCATCGGCTTCGGCGGCATCGCCCTGCTGATGTCGGATCCGTCCTACTTCAAGCTCGGGCCGGCCGGCGCGTTCGACAAGCTGAAGGACATGCTCGGCGGGACCAACATGGTCGCCGTCAACCTCGCCAACGCGGTCGGCGGGCCGTACTTCCTCGGCTTCATCTCGGCGGTGGCGTTCGCGACCATCCTCGCGGTCGTCGCCGGGTTGACGCTGGCCGGTGCGTCCGCCGTCAGCCACGACCTCTACGCCCAGGTGATCGCCCGCGGGCGCACCACCGAGAAGCACGAGGTTAACCTCTCGAAGATCGCGGCGGTGGTGATCGGCATCGTGGCGATCTACCTCGGCTACGTATTCGAGAACCAGAACGTGGCGTTCATGGTCGGCCTCGCCTTCTCGGTGGCGGCGAGCTGCAACTTCCCGGTCCTGGCCATGTCGATCCTGTGGCGCGGCACCACGACCTGGGGCGCGTTGCTCGGCGGCCTCGTCGGGCTGATCTCGGCGGTGACGATGGTGGTGCTCTCGAAGGCCGTGTGGGTCGCGACGCTCGGCCATGCGGCGGCGATCTTCCCCTACGACAACCCGGCGCTGTTCTCGATGCCGCTGGCGTTCGCGACGATCTGGATCGTCTCGACGCTCGACAAGTCGCGGCGGGCCGAGCGCGAGCGCGCCGCCTTCGAAGCGCAGTTCGTGCGCTCGGAGACCGGAATCGGTGCGGAGGGCGCCCACGCGCACTGACGCCCGCCACACCGGCGACGCCTTTCGAGGGGGCGCGGCATCCGCCGCGCCCCCCTCTTCGTCGCGGCACGGCTCCGCGACAGGCCGGCTTCGCGCTCGAGCCGAAGCAAACCTGTTACAACGTCTTCATTCCTTCCGTTCCGCCCGTCCGACCTGTTGGCAGAATCGAGGCCTCGGGTAACAATCGCGTGTTCGGTTCTTGCCGAACGGCCGGACGACGCGAGCGCGTGGTCCCAAGCCCGGTTCCGCGAAAGGAGCACCGGGACACGACGGATCGGGAGGAATTTCAAGATGGTTGCTGCAACCGCAGTCCCACGGCCGGGAGACGCGGCACGGCCGATGACCTCGGCCGAGAAGCGCGTGATCTTCGCGTCGTCCCTCGGCACCGTGTTCGAGTGGTACGACTTCTACCTCTACGGCTCGCTCGCCGCGATCATCGGGGCGCAGTTCTTCTCGGCCTACCCGCCGGCCACGCGCGACATCTTCGCGTTGCTCGCCTTCGCCGCCGGCTTCATCGTCCGCCCGTTCGGCGCCCTGGTGTTCGGCCGCGTCGGTGACCTCGTCGGCCGCAAGTACACCTTCCTCGTCACCATCCTGATCATGGGCCTGTCGACCTTCATCGTCGGCATCCTGCCCAACGCCGAGACCATCGGCATCGCGGCGCCGATCATCCTGATCGTGCTGCGCCTCGCGCAGGGCCTCGCGCTCGGCGGCGAGTACGGCGGTGCCGCGACCTACGTCGCCGAACACGCCCCGAACGGACGGCGCGGCTTCTACACGAGCTGGATCCAGACCACCGCGACGCTCGGCCTGTTCCTGTCGCTGCTGGTGATCCTGGCGACCCGCTCGTTCACCGGCGAGGAGGCGTTCAAGGCTTGGGGCTGGCGCATCCCGTTCCTGGTCTCGGTGCTGCTGCTCGGCATCTCGGTCTGGATCCGCCTGCAGCTCTCCGAGTCGCCGGCCTTCAAGAAGATGAAGGAGGAAGGCACCACCTCCAAGGCGCCGCTGACGGAGGCCTTCGGCCAGTGGAAGAACGCCAGAATCGCGCTCATCGCCCTGTTCGGCCTCGTCGCGGGCCAGGGCGTGGTCTGGTACACGGGCCAGTTCTACGCGCTGTTCTTCCTGCAATCGATCCTGAAGGTGGACGGCTACACCGCGAACCTGCTGATCGCCTGGTCGCTCCTGCTCGGGACCGGCTTCTTCGTGTTCTTCGGCTGGCTCTCGGACAAGATCGGACGCAAGCCGATCATCCTGGCCGGCTGCGCGATCGCCGCCGCGAGCTTCTTTCCGCTGTTCCACGGGCTCACCTCGGTGGCGAACCCGGCGCTCGAGCGGGCGATCGACCAGGTGAAGGTCACGGTGGTGGCCGACCCGAAGGAGTGCGGGAACCTGTTCAACCCGGTGGGCACCCGCGTGTTCTCGGCGCCGTGCGACCTCGCCCGCGACTTCCTCTCGAAGTCGTCGGTGAAGTACGCCACCGAAGCCGGCCCCGCCGGCCAGCCGACCGTGGTCAAGGTCAACGACACCGCCGTGCCGTTCCCCGCCGGCAGCCCGGCCGCGGACTTCAACAAGGCCGCCACCGCGGCCCTGCAGGCGGCGGGCTACCCGAAGGCGAACGACGCCGGCATCGTGAAGATGTCGAATCCGTTCGACATCTTCCGGCCGCAGGTGGCGAGCGTGATCGGGCTGCTGTTCGTCCTCGTCCTGTTCGTGACGATGGTCTACGGGCCGATCGCGGCGATGCTGGTCGAGCTGTTCCCGACCCGGATCCGCTACACCTCGATGTCCCTGCCCTACCACATCGGCAACGGCTGGTTCGGCGGCCTGCTCCCGGCCACCGCCTTCGCGATGGTCGCCCAGACCGGCGATATCTATTACGGCCTCTGGTACCCGATCGTCATCGCCGTCGCGACGGTGATCATCGGCCTGTTCCTGGTGCCCGAGACCAAGGACCGCGACATCTACGCCGACGCGGACGCCCCGGCCCCGCGCCGCTGAGCGACGAGATCGTCGCCACGCACGGATCGGCACGACAACGAGAAGGCCCCGCCGGTCGGCGGGGCCTTCCCTCATTCGGGGGGCTGCGACGCTGCTCAGTGCCGGAAGTGGCGCACCCCCGTGAACACCATCGCCAGCCCAGCCGCGTCGGCGGCGCGGATCACGTCGTCGTCCCGCATCGAGCCGCCGGGCTGGATCACGGCGGTGGCGCCGGCCTCGGCCGCCGCCATCAGACCGTCGGCGAAGGGGAAGAACGCGTCGGAGGCCACCACCGCGCCGACCGCGAGGCTGTCCGGGAGGCCTAGGCGCTGGGCACCCTCGGCGGCCTTCCAGGCGGCGATCCGTGAAGAATCGACCCGCGACATCTGCCCGGCGCCGATGCCGACGGTGGCGCCGCCCTTGGCGTAGACGATGGCGTTCGACTTCACGTGCTTGGCGACCCGGTAGGCGAAGCGCAGGTCGGCGAGCTCGGCTTCCGTCGGCGCGCGCCGCGTGACCACATTCAGCGCCATGTCGTCGACGACCATGGCGTCGCGGCCCTGCACCAGCAGGCCTCCGGCGAGCGTGCGCACGGTCTCGCCCGCGGCCCGCGGGTCCGGCAGGCCGCCGGCGAGCAGCAGGCGCAGGTTCTTCTTGGCGGCGACGATCGCGATCGCCTCCTCCGACGCCTCGGGAGCGATGATGACCTCGGTGAAGATCTTGACGATCTCGCGGGCGGCATCCGCGTCGAGGGGCTTGTTGAGGGCGACGATGCCGCCGAAGGCCGAGGTCGGGTCGCAGGCGAGCGCACGGGCATAGGCCTCGGTCAGGCTCGCGCCCTCGGCGACGCCGCAGGGATTGGCGTGCTTGATGATCGCCACCGCCGCCGCGCGGGCCGGATCGAACTCGGCGACGCACTCGTAGGCCGCGTCGGTGTCGTTGAGGTTGTTGTAGGACAGGTCCTTGCCCTGCACCTGCCGTGCGGTGGCGATCCCGGCCCGCGCGATCCCCGGCGCGCGGTAGAAGGCGGCCGCCTGGTGCGGGTTCTCGCCGTAGCGCAGGCCCTGCGCGAGCTGGCCGCCGAAGCTGCGGAACGGTGCCGTGCCGGCGGCCTCCACGTGGGCGGACATCCAGTTGGCGATCGCCGCATCGTAGGCCGCGGTGCGGGCATAGGCCTTCTGGGCGAGCTGCCGGCAGAAGGGCCGGGTGAGCGTGCCGCCGCCCTGCGCCAGCGCCTCCAGAACCGCGCCGTAGTCGGAGACGTCCGTCACCACCGCGACGTCGGCATGGTTCTTGGCCGCCGCGCGGATCATCGCCGGCCCGCCGATGTCGATGTTCTCGACGCAGTCGTCGTAGTCGCGTCCGGCCGCGATCATCGCCTCGAACGGGTAGAGGTTGACCACCAGCAGGTCGATCGCGCCGATGCCGTGGGCGGCGAGCGCGGCCTGGTGCTCGGGGTTGTCGCGGATGGCGAGCAACCCGCCATGCACCGCCGGATGAAGCGTCTTCACCCGGCCGTCCATCATCTCGGGGAAGCCGGTGAGCTCGGCGACCTCGGTGACCGGCAGCCCGGCCTCGGTCAGCGCCTTGTGGGTTCCGCCGGTGGAGACCAGGGCGATGCCGCGCGCGCTCAGGGCGCGGGCGAAGTCGACGAGCCCCGCCTTGTCGGAGACGGAAAGGAGCGCGCGGGCAACCCGCACCTGATCATGCGACATCGTGGGTCTTGTCGTTTCGAGGGTGTTCCGGGCGCGGTAGCACGAATGGCCGCCGCCGGGCCAGAAGGCCGGTCAGGCCGCCGCGCTCGGCGTGCGTCCGGGGGCCGAGGCGAGGCGCTGGAACGTCCAGTCGATGCGCACGTCGTCGTGGACGGCCACGTGCAGCACGATCTGGTCGGTGCGGCGCGCGCCGGTGAGGCCTGCGAAGTAGACGCTCTCCTCCAGCCGGATCTCGGCGCCGGTGGCGTGGAAGGTCCAGACCTCGCCGAGCGGCGAGGACAGCTCGAGCCCGTCCTCCTGAAGGCGCACCGCGATCGCCGGGTGCAGGTGGAAGCGGATCGCCACGTCCTGCGTCCGCGGCCGGCCCTTCCTCGCGGACGGGCGCAGGAACGCGTCCTGCCCGTCGAGCCGCCCCTCGGCGCCGGCGAGCTGCCAGCGTCGCTCGTGGACGATGCCGTGGTCGCGGGCGTAGCCGTCGTGCCGGGCGGCGAGCACGGTGGAGGCGCCCTCGTCGCTGCGCTCGGCCTTCACCGACGCCGGCCCGCGCAGGACCACGGGGCCGACGCGGCGTTCGAGCCACCGCGCCGCGACGCGCTCGCCCCACCACCCGCCGGACCCGAGGAAGCGGCAGGACGATGCGTCGGCGACGCAGGCGGTGGAGTGGGCGGCTGTGGTGCGCGCGAGCCGGCGCAGCTCCGGGCCGCTCGCGGGCAAGCCGCAATTGATCACGATCCGCTGCGGCCCGCTCGACATCTCGAACGACAGGCAGCCGGCCCCGGCATTGAGCGAGTACGGCAGCGGCGGCGGGGCGCCGACATCGGCGATGACGACGATGCGGCCGCCTTCCAGCCGCTCGTAGCCGGAATTCGGCGCGTGCATCATCGGCTGCGCCAGGGCGCCGTCGTAGATCAGCAGCGTCGCGAGGTGATCGGCGGCCGTCGCGCCCATGCCGTTGAAATGGCTCAGCGAGGCGTCGGCGTGGCGCAGCAGGCGCAGCAGCGGCAGCATCCGGTCGATGGCGCGCAGCAGGGCCTCGGGCGGCTCGACGCTGCGGCTGAGATAGCTCTGGCGCAGGGGCAGCAGGTCGAGGAGCAACTCCATCGCGAAGCGCGGATCGCGCGAGCGGTGGCCGCCGTCCGGCATGATCTGGCGGTCGAGCTCGCGCGACAGCACGCGGGTGGCGCGCCGCAGGATCGGCTGGATGCCCTCGCAGCACAGCCCGGCGAAGCAGAGCGCGACGGCCGCGTTCAGCCGCCATTGCGGCGGCACCCCGCGCCGCAGGTCGCGCTCGAGCTGCTGCGCCCCCCGGGCCAGTGCCCTGAGGAAGGTCTGGTAGAAGGCGTGGTCGGCCCCTTCCAGCACCAGCGGCGACTGGCTCAGGAACGAGATCAGCCGGCGGGCGGCCACCGGCGTCTGGCGCGCCAGCGTCGGGTCGCCGCGCCCGGCCACGAAATCGGCCACGAAGGCGCGGGCGTTGGCGCGGGCAAGCGCGGTGTCGGCGGCGCGCAGGTGCCTGAGCCAGCCGAAGCCGTAGAGCACGTCGGCCCATTCCGGCGAGGGCGGCGTGTAGTCGAACGGCGAGCCGCCGCTCACCGCGAGCGAGCGCCCGGCGAAGACGAAGAGCCCGGCATAGATGTCGTCGGCGAAGGTGGCGTCGGAGGTGCGCAGGTCGTGCGGCGCGATCACGAGGCCGGTAACGCGGACGCGGGCGAGAATGTCCGGCGGCGCGGTGAAGCGGGCCGAGGCGGCGCGTGCGGTCCGGGCGACCTCGCGTCCGACCAGCCGATACAAGCGCCAGCGATCAGCCCCCCAACGCACGCGGTTCCCCTGAAGGCCGGTGCGCGGAGATCGGCGCCGGTCACTCTCACGATCAAGCTAGAGCGGGCGTCTTAACCATCGGTTTACGATCTGTCATTGCTGGAGGTGACGGGTGCCGCGGCGCCGGCCGACCGTTTCCCCGTGCCGGGTCGCCCGCCATGCTGCCTGATGGTCTCTGAATCCAAGGCTCCGCAAGACGCGGGCGATCGTGCCAACCTCGTCGCCAACGAGAGCGCCAAGCTCACCGCGACCTACGTGAACGGCGTCGCCATCGCGATCCTGGCCGTGGGCGGCCTTGCACCTGTCTTCTCCGGGCGGCTCGCCGGCATCGACTTCGGAGCTGCGCTCCTGGGCGCCAACCTTCTCCTTTGCGCGATGACGAGTGCGGCCCTACATTGGCTCGGACGCAGAATTCTCAGGACCCTCCGATGAGCGATCCGCACGTTCTGTTGATGTTCGCCTTTCCGATTTGCGGATTGATGCTCGGCCTCTGGGCGTTTTGGCTGACGCGGCGAGCGCACGACTAGACTGCACGACGAGACGGGTCGCGGGACGACGCGGCTTGGCGCCGGCCGCCGTCCCTGTGGAAACCGATGAGAGCGGGGACGATCGGGCCGATTCGACGGTTCGTTGCCGGCAAAGCCTTGAACGCCCTAAGCCGTTTACCCGACGAGCTTTTTTCTGATGTATCGAAGACGGCATCCAGCACCTGCCGGGGGGCAGCGTCGATGCGGTTCGATATCACCGAGGATCCGAGCGGCCTTTGGCTGTGGACGCTGGTCGACGACCGCAACGGACCGGTGGTGTGCTCGCCCGTCCGGTTCCGGACCCAGGTCCAGGCCTATGCCGACGTCGCCGCCTTCAAGGCGATGGTGTCGGGCGCCGGCGTGCTGGTCGGGCGCGGCTCGAAGCGCCGCAACTCCGGTGACGGCGGCGGTCAGCTCGGCCTGCTCTGAGCGTCACGACGGCCCCAGCGCCGCGCCGAACGCGCGCAGGTTGCTCCGCATCATGTTGAGATAGGTCGATGCCGGGCCGGCCGCCCCGGACAGCGCGTCGGAATAGACCTTGTCGCCGATCCGCGCGCCGCTCTCGCGCGAGACCTGCTGCATCAGGCGCGGGTCGGCGATGGTCTCGATGAACACCGCCGGCACCTTGTCCTGGCGGACCTGCCGGATGATCCGGGCGACGTCCTGCGGGCTCGCCTCGCTGTCGGTCGAGACCCCCTGCGGCGCCAGGAAGGTCAGGCCGTAGGCGGCGCTGAAGTAGCCGAAGGCGTCGTGCGTGGTGATGACCTTGCGGTGCTCGGGGGGAATCCTGGCGAGCGTCGCGCGGATCTCGGCGTCGACCGCGTCGAGCCGGGCCAGATAGGCCTCGGCGTTGCGGGCGTAGTCGGCGGCATGTCCCGGATCGACCCTCGCCAGGCCATCGCGGATGTTGGCGACGTAGACCTTGGCGTTCGGGATGCTCTGCCAGGCATGCGGGTCGGGGCTCGACGCCGCGTCGTGGCCGCCCGCGCCGCCGTGGTGATGGTCGTGCCGGCTGGGAATCGTCGCGACCCCGGCCGAGGCGACGACGACGGGCGCCTTCGAGCCGGAGGCGCGGATCAGCCGGTCGAGCCAGCCCTCGAAGCCCAGGCCGTTGACGAACACGATGTCGGCGGCGGCCAGCGTCCGCGAATCACCGGGCGCCGGGCTGTAGCCGTGGGCATCCGCATCGGGCCCGACGAGGGTGGTCACCGCGACGACGTCGCCGCCGACCTGCCGCACGAGGTCGCCGAGGATCGAGAAGGTCGCCACCGCCCGCACGCGGTCCGCCGCGAAGGCCGGAAGCGATGCGGCGTGCAGGCACAGCGCCAGGGCCGTCGCTCGGAGGAGGCCGAGTCGCGTCGTGGTCCGGGTCGCCATCGTCGAGCACTCCTCGCAGCCGTCCGGCGTGCTGATAGTGTAATAGTGTTACATAGCCAAGCCGCGCGCGGTGACATATCGCCGAAACACGGATGCGGTGTGATCGGTGCGGCAGCGGGCCGGCCGGTCGGCTCGGCCGCGCTGCGGATCCGGCGGCACCCGATCAGGGCTCGCCGCGGAAGGAATGGAGACCGAGATGGTCGGACGTGTGATCAAGGGTGCGCTCGTCGCCGGCCTCGCCGGCCTTGCCCTGGCCGGCGCGGTCGCGGTGGGCGCCGCCGGTCGCCTCGGGGACGATGGTGTCGATGATGCCGAGCCGCATCAGGTCCTGCGCGGTGATCTTCATGGCGGTGGCGGCGTCGGGCGCACGGCCCTGGTCGCGCCACAGGATCGAGGCCGCGCCCTCGGGCGAGATCACGCCGTAGATCGCGTGCTCCATCATCAGGACGCGGTTGGCGGTGGCGAGCGCGCGGGCCGCGGCCGCGGTGCGCAGCA
>NZ_VRVH01000123.1:0-13102 GCF_008040095.1 Methylobacterium sp. WL6
CCGCCGGGGTGCCCGCGGCCGGGGCGTTGTTCTGCCGGCGCAACGTGTCGAGCAGGTTGTCGGCGCCCGCGGGCTGGCCGGCCGGCTGCGTCGTGCCGTTGGCGCCGTCGAGGATCGATTTCGGCGCGGCGGAGCGGTGCGACATCACCGCCAGGGTCAGGCTGGTGACGAAGAACAGGGCGGCGAGAATCGCGGTGGCCCGCGTCAGCGCGTTGGCCTGGCCGCGCCCGGTCATGAAGCCCGAGACGCCGCCGCCGCTGCTGCCGGCGCCGAGGCCGAGGCCGCCCTCGGACCGCTGCAGCAGCACCACGCCGATCAGCGACAGCACGATGATGAGATGGACGACGATCAGGACGGTCTGCATCGGAATTCCGGAATCGTTCTTGCGCGCGCCGGTCCCGGGAGCCGCTCGCTGGGACGGGGAGCGGGACACGACGGCCGGAGCGGCATCGCACCGGCTACAAATCTGCCGGGGGCATACACCACAAGCGTGCGGGCGCCAAACGTGACGATCGGCGCGCCGATGTCAGCCGCCCGGCTCCCCGAACGATCGCTCCGCGTGCTCAAAGGCGGGCGCGAAGAGCGGCGCTTCGGATCGGCCGCCTCGGACCGGAGGATGACGCCATGCCCATCTCACGCCGCCTCGTGCTCGCCGTGGCGCTCGCCGCCTCCGTCGCCCGGGCCGCCCCGGCGGGCGCGGCGGGACCGGAGGCCGAGGTGGAGGCGGCGGTCGACACCCTGACCGCGGCCTTGCTCGCGCCGGACGCGGCCACCCTCGACGCGCTGGTGCTCGACGGCCTGAGCTACGGTCATTCGAGCGGCGCCGTGCAGGGCAAGGCGGCCTTCGTCGACGCGCTGACGAGCGGGCGCTCCGCCTTCCCAAGCATCGTCCTGTCGGACCGCTCGGTCTCGGTCGTCGGCGAGGACGCCATCGCCCGGCACGTGTTCAGCGGCGAGGCGACCTCCGGCGGCAAGACCGCGCCGGTGCGCATCGGCGTGATGCAGGTCTGGCACCGGGACGGCGGCCGCTGGCGGCTGCTCGCCCGGCAGGCCTACAAGATCTGAGCGGGCGCGGATCGCTCAGGCGTAGGCGGCGCAGATTCCCAGAAAATCCTCGGCGACGAGGCTGGCGCCGCCGACGAGCGCGCCGTCGACGTTCTCCACCGAGAGCAGCTCGCGCGCGTTGCCGGGCTTGACCGAGCCGCCGTAGAGGATGCGGATCTTGGCCGCCTCCTCGCCGACGAGCTTGTCGAGCATCTCGCGCAGGGAGGCGTGGACCTCGGCGATCTCGCGCGCCGTCGGCGTGCGGCCCGAGCCGATCGCCCAGACCGGCTCGTAGGCGATCACGGTGTCGGCGCCGGTCGCGCCCTTCGGCGTGCCGATGGCGAGCTGCGCCCGGACGATGTCGAGGGCCCGGCCCTGCTCGCGCTCCTCCATGGTCTCGCCGACGCAGATGATGCCGCACAGGCCGGCGCGCCGGGCGCCCAGGGCCTTGGCGTGGACGCCGTCGTCGGTCTCGTGATGGTAGGCCCGGCGCTCGGAATGTCCGACGATGACGTAGCGCGCGCCGAGGTCGGCCAGCATCTCGGCGGAAATCGAGCCGGTGAAGGCGCCGCTCGGCTTGGCATGGAGGTTCTGGCCGCCGATGGCGATCGACGAATCGTAGGTCGCGGCGACGCAGGCCGAGATCAGCGTCGAGGGCGGGCAGATCAGCAGGTCGATCGTCTCGGCGAGCGCCGGGGACAGGCCGGTCCGCACCGCGTCGACCACGGGGATCGAGGCCCGGGTGCCGTTCATCTTCCAGTTGCCCGCAACCAGGGGCCGCCGTCCCGAACGCATCATCGATGTCCCTGCCGTCCCAAACGCCTGCCGGCGCACGCGTGGGCCGGGGCTACCAGAGCCCGCATGAGGGCGCAAACCGGATCGGCCGCGCCGGGAGACGATCCGCGACGAAGATCACCCGGCCCCCGCTCCGGGGACGGGCGGCATGCCGAGACGCGATGGATCGAAAGAACCGAGGACACCCGCGCGGGGGATGCCGGCGAGGCGGAGGGGCGATAGGCCGAAAACGGCTACCCTATGTTAGATCGGCCTTAATTCCTGACATGCGATCACGGCGCATGCGCGGTCCACGGACATTCCTTCAGGCGAGAGGCGGAGCGACGGCGGTCGAATTCGCCCTCGTCGCGCCGATGCTGCTGTTGACGATCGCCTTCGTCATGGCCGTCGCCCTGGTGATGTTCGTCAACCAGCGGCTCGATTACGCGACGAGCCAAGCCGCCCGGCAGGTGATGATCGGCAAAGCCAAGATCAATGGCATCGATCAGGCGACGTTCAAGACCGCGCTCTGCAGCAGGCTGCCGGCCGTGATGTCGTGCGGGAACGTCGTGGTGAACCTCTACAAAGTGCAGCCGACCTCCGGCGCGAGGAGCGGCTACTACGCCTTCGTCAAGCCGGACGTCAGCGGCCTCCTGGTGCCGTCCCAGACGAGCGGATCGGGCCAGTACGATCTCGGCAATGCTGGAGACTATCAGTACCTGCAGGTCATCTACCCGATTTCGGTCCTGCCGAGCGTCTTCGCATCCCTGCTCGGCACCGACGGCTCCACGAGCTATCTGGCGATCTCGACGGCGGCATTCCGCAACGAGAAGTTCTGATGGCACCCCGTCGGCCATCCCTCACGCAACGCTTCCGCGACGACCGGCGCGGGCTGTCGGCGGTCGAGTTCGCGCTCGTCCTGCCGGCGCTGCTCGCGCTGATGCTCGGCGGCATCCAGCTGGTCACGTACGTGAACGCGACGCGCAAGGTCGAGCTCGTCGCGCACTCGATCAGCCAGATGATCTCACAGGTGCCGCCGCCGCCGGGGTCCACGATCGCCACGGTCAACGCGACCGACCTTCACTTCAGCTTCGATTCGGCGCTCGTGCTGTTCCCCTACGTCATGAAGGATGCGGCCCGGCAGAACGTGCTTTGGTCGAACGACATCACCATCAAGTACGCCAGCGTCGCCTTCACGCAGAAGTCGACCGCCTGCAACGACCCGGCCGACATGAGCGCCTGCTACACGGCCAACGTCGTGTGGACGAGCACGGGCACGTCCGGCAGCACCCAGCGCCCCTGCGGGACGCCTTTGCTGCCCGCCGACAATACCGCCGCGCCGAACGTCGGAACATTGCCGCGCTCGGTCTACGGTCCCGGCTCGATCATCGTCATCGACGTGGCATTCACCTTCAAGCCGCTCTTCGGTGCGAAGTTCTTTTCAGGCAGCCAGATCGCCCGCTCGGTCTACGTCCAGCCGCGCTACGCCACCCTCGTGAACTACGACACCGCGAACAGCGACGGGATCGCCACGAAATGTTCTGGCTACTGAACCGCCTTCGCCGGGCAGACCGGCACGCCGTCTCGCGTCCGAGCTTTGCGGAGGCACGGAGTGGCAACGTCGCGATGATCTTCGGCCTCAGCCTGATCCCGCTGGTCGGGCTCATCGGGCTCGGGGTCGATTACGGCGTCGCGATCACCAACAAGACGAAGCTCGACGGCGCGGCGGACGCGGCCGCGGTCGCGGCCGTGGCGACGGCCAAGGCCTACATCGCCGCCAACCAGGGCCAGCCCAACCTCACCGCCAAGGCGATCGCGGCGGGCATCACCCAGGCCACCAACGTCTTCAACGTCAACGCGGGGAAGGTGCCGTTCACCACCTACACGCTGCAGACGCCGCAGCTGGCCCCGGACGGCCAGTCCCTGACGTCGACGGTCGCCTACAGCGCCACCGTGACGAACACCTTCGGCCGGATCTTCCGCACGCCGACGACCCCCCTCGCCAATACGGTGACCGCGTCGACCGACCTCGCAAGCTACCTCGACTTCTACGTGATGGTGGACGTGTCGGGATCGATGGGGCTGCCGACCTCGGCGAGCGACATGAACCTGCTCGCCAGCATGAACGTCGAATCGACGCTCACCGATTCCAAACAGGGATGCATGTTCGCTTGCCACTGGCCCGGAGCCAACGGGTGGAACCTGGCAGTCAATCACAAACCGAAACCGATTCAATTGCGTTCGGATTCTGTCAACAATGCCGTTTGCTCGCTGCTTCAGCGTGCCACGAGCCAAATGATCGTCCCGAACCAGTACCGGGTCGGCATCTATCCGTTCATCAATCAGTTGGCGACGCTTTCTCCGCTCTCCAGCAACCTTGCCACGGCGAACACGGCGGCCGAATGCACGAAGCAACCGCCAATGGCGTTCACCAATCTTCTCGATACCAACACCACCCAGCTCTCCGTCAACGGCGATCCGAGCACCGGCACGGGGAGCGGCGGGACGCATTTCGAGGTCGCCCTGCCTCAGATGAAGTCGACCATCTCGGCTTACGGTGATGGCTCGTCCACCAGCAACCCGAAGCCGTTCGTGTTTCTCATCACGGACGGAATGCAGAACGGTCAACACTACTATCTTTGGAAGAACGGAAAGTACACGTATCCTGGAAATCCATCGAAGTTCAACGGCTATGCCAACGCGTGGTGGGACGGTTCCAGCCCCGCCCAAATGGACCCGTCCAATTGCACAGCGCTGAAGAACGCCGGCGCGACAATCTCAGTCCTCTACATCCCCTATATTACGATCAACTCAACCAACGACGGAACCTATACGGCTTGGGAGAACAATCAGGTCAACCAATTCAGCCCGACGCTCTCGACCCCGCTCAAGAGCTGCGCCTCGCCGGGCTTCTTCTTCACGGCCAGTTCGGCGGACGAAATCAATGCTTCGCTGAGCGCGATGCTCGACCGCGCCGTGAAGATGACCCGCCTGACGCAGTAGGCTCGGCGGCGGCCTTTGCCTGCCGGTGCGGACTAGGCTATCGCGGGCGGATCGAAGGACGGCGCCTCGCGGCGCCCGACAGGGCCGGATCCCCCCGGCGATCCGAGCGCGCGTAAGCCAAGAGAATGCTGCAGAACATCCGCAACGCGAGCCAGCACTGGCTCGGCAAGATCGTGCTGACGGTGATCTTCACGTTCCTGATCGCGGGCGTCGCGGTCTTCGGCGTCGAGGAGTTCTTCCGCGGCGGCTCGTCGACCGCGGTGGCCACGGTCGGCAAGACGCCGATCACGGCCGAGGCCGTCCGCACCGCCTACCAGAACCAGCTCCAGCGCTACCAGACGCAGATGCGGCGCACGCTGACCCCGGATCAGGCGCGGGCGCTCGGCGTCGACCGGCAGGTGCTGTCCCAGCTCGTGACCGAGGCGTCGCTCGACCAGAAGACCTCCGATCTCGGCCTCGCGGTGCCCGACGCGTCGGTGATCCGGGCGATCCACGACGAGAAGAGCTTCCAGAATGCGCAAGGCCAGTTCGAGTCGGCGCTGTTCTACCAGACCCTCCAGCGCGCCGGCCTGAACGAGGCGATGTTCGTGCGCGAGCAGCGCGCCGTCATCGCGCGGCTGCAGCTCGCCGAGGCGGTCTCCGCCGACCTGCACGTGCCGGAGGCGATGCGCCTGGCGGTGCATCGGTACGCCACCGAGCGGCGCAAGGCCGCCTACCTGATGCTGCCGCCCTCGGCCGCCGGCGAGGTCGCGGCGCCGAGCGAGGACGCGCTGAAGGCCTATTACGAGGGCAACCGCTCGGCCTACCGTGCCCCGGAATACCGCGCCGCGACCCTGCTGGTGCTCGACCCGGGGGCGATGGCCAAGCCCGACGCGGTCTCGGCCGAGGAGGTGCAGAAGGTCTACGACCAGGAGAAGGCGCGCTTCGGCGCGCCCGAGAAGCGCACGATCCAGCAGATCGTGTTCCCCGATGCCGCGGCCGCCGAGGCGGCGCGCAAGGCGATCGCCGACGGCAAAAGCTTCGCCGCGGTGGCGGAGGAGCGCGGCACCGACGGCAAGGACCTGACCCTGGGGACGCTGACGCGGGCCGAGCTGTTCGATCCGGCCGTGGCCGATGCCGCCTTCGGCCTCGACAAGGACGGCACCAGCCAGCCGGTGAAGGGCCGCTTCGGCACGGTGCTCCTCCACGTCACCGCGATCGAGCCGGCGACGGTGAAGACGCTGGCCGAGGTCGAGCCGGAGATCCGCAGGCAGATCGCGCTGGCGCGGGCCCGCGACGGCGTCGACAAGATCCACGACGCGATCGAGGACCAACGCGCCGGCGCCAAGCCGCTCGCCGACATCGCCAAAGAGCGCGACCTGCCGATCGTGACGATCGCGGGCGTCGACGCGCAGGGCAAGGACCCGGCGGGCCGGACGGTGGCCGGCATCCCCGATTCCGAGACGACGCTGCCGGCGCTGCTGCGCGCCGAGATCGGCGGCGACAACGAGCCGCTGCGGACCAAGGCCGGCGGCTACGTCTGGTACGACGTGACCAAGATCGACGCGGCGCACGACAAGCCCCTCGACGAGGTCCGCGACGCGGTCGCCGCAGGCTGGCGCGAGGCCGAGGTGTCGCGCCTGCTGCAGGCCAAGGGCAAGGCTATGGCCGAGCGGCTCGAAAAGGGCGAGACCCTCGCGGCGCTCGGCACCGAGATCGGCGTCAACCCGCAGGAGGGCGACGATCTGGCCCGCAACCAGGCCAAGGACGCACTGACGGTCGACGTGGTCAACCGCATCTTCGCGACCGCCGTCGGCAAGGCCGGCTCGGCCGCGTCCGGCGAGGCGCGCGCGGTCTACAAGGTCGAGGCCGCGACGATGCCGGCCTTCGTCGCCGGCAGCCCGGCCGACAAGACCATCGAGGGCAACTTCCGCACCGCGCTGGCCGACGACGTGCTCGGCGAATACATCGCCGAGGTGCAGAAGAACGCCGGCGTCAGCGTCAACCAGGCGGCGCTGCGGCGCGCGATCGGCGGCGAGTACTAGGGCCGATGGCGGACGCGTCCGACTACGCCGCCTACGCGGCGGCCTACGAGGCCGGTCGCCCGGTCCTCCTCGACCTGACGCTGGTGGCCGACCTCGAGACGCCGGTCGCCGCGTTCCTCAAGCTGCGCAGCCGCCATTCCGGCCCGGCCTTCCTGCTCGAATCGGTCGAGGGCGGCGTGGTGCGCGGGCGCTACTCGATGATCGGCCTCGATCCCGACCTCGCCTGGCGTTGCCGCGACGGCCGCGCCGCGCTCGCCCGCGACGACCTCTCCGCCTTCGTCGCCGACGCGCGCGCGCCGCTCGAGTCGCTGCGCGCGCTGATCGCCGAGAGCGCGATCGTGGAGGGCGAGGGCTCCGAGCTTCCGCCGATGGCGGCCGGCCTGTTCGGCTATCTCGGCTACGACATGGTCCGTGCCATGGAGCGGCTGCCCGAGCCCAATCCCGACCCGCTGAACGTGCCCGACGCCATCCTCGTGCGCCCGCGGGTGATGGTGGTGTTCGATTCCGTGCGCGACCTGATCACCGTGGTCTGCCCGGTGCGCCCGGTGGCCGGGGTGACGGCGAAGGCCGCCTACGAGGCGGCGCTGGCGCGCCTCGACCGGATCGCCGAGGCGCTGGAAGGCCCGCTGCCGATCGAGGCGCGGGTCGACCTCGCCGCGGTCGCGAGGCCCGAGCCGGTCTCGAACACCTCGCCGGAGGCCTATCTCGCGATGGTGGCCAAGGCGAAGGATTACATCGCCGCCGGCGACGTGTTCCAGGTGGTGCTGTCGCAGCGCTTCGAGGCGCCGTTCACCCTGCCGGCGATCGCGCTCTACCGCTCGCTGCGGCGCACGAACCCGGCGCCGTTCCTGTGCTACCTCGACTTCTGCGAGTTCCAGGTCGTCTGCTCGTCGCCCGAGATCCTCGTGCGGGTGCGCGACGGCAAGGTCACGATCCGGCCGATCGCCGGCACCCGCCGCCGCGGCGCGACGCCGGCCGAGGACCGCGCGCTCGCCGACGAGCTGCTGGCCGACCCCAAGGAGCGCTCCGAGCACCTGATGCTGCTCGACCTCGGCCGCAACGACGTCGGCCGCGTCGCCAGGCTCGGCACCGTCACCGTCACCGGCTCGTTCTTCCTCGAATACTACAGCCACGTGATGCACATCGTCTCGAACGTCGAGGGCGACCTCGACCCGAAGCACGACACCCTGGCCGCGCTCGCGGCCGGGTTCCCGGCCGGCACGGTCTCGGGGGCGCCGAAGGTGCGGGCGATGGAGATCATCGACGAGCTCGAGCGCGAGAAGCGCGGGCCCTACGGCGGCTGCATCGGCTATTTCGGCGCGCGCGGCGAGATGGACACCTGCATCGTCCTGCGCACCGCGATCGTGAAGGACGGCCGCATGCACGTGCAGGCCGGCGCCGGCATCGTCTACGATTCCGATCCGCAATCCGAGCAGCAGGAATGCGTGAACAAGGCCCGCGCCCTGTTCCGCGCGGCCGAGGACGCGGTGCGCTTCGCGGCGCAGGCGAAGCGCGGGCAGTAGGCTCAGCCGAGCGCGCGCAACGCGGTCCGCAAGGCATCCGCGTCGACCCCGCCGAGCGCCGCATCGACGGCCGTGTGCGTCTCGCGCCAGACCGGCACCGCGGCCGCGAGGCTGGCGCGGCCGGCCTCCGTCAAGGCCAGGAGGCGGCCGCGCCGGTCCTTCGGATCGACGGCGACCGTCGCGAGGCCGCGCCGCTCCAGAACCTTCACGGCGGCGGTGAGCGTCGTCCGGTCCATCGCGAGCAGGCCGGCCACCGACGCCATCGGCGCCGGCTCGGGTCGGTTGAGGGACATCAGCAGCGAGAACTGCCCGCTCGTCAGCCCGAGCGGCCGCAGCGCGTCGTCGAAGCGGCGACTGAGGGCGCGGGCCGCGCGCTGGGCATGCAGGCAAAGGCACGTCTCGCGGACGGCGGCGGTGGTCGCGAAGGGGACGACGGTTGACATCCGTCGAATTACGTTGATACCAACGCAAATCGCAATGCGACAAACGTGCCTGTTCCGGGAGCCGAGACCATGGCGGATCACGCGGGCACCTTCGTCTGGTACGAGCTGACGACGCCCGACATCGCGTCGGCGCAGGCCTTCTACGGCGCGGTCGCGGGTTGGAGCATCGTCGATGTGGGGATGCCCGGGGTCGACTACCGCATCGCGCGGGCGGGCGACGTCCAGATCTGCGGGATGATGGCCCCGACCGGATGCGAGCCCCCCGCCGGCGCGCGGCCGGGCTGGCTCGGATACGTCGCGGTCGCCGACGTGGACGCCTCCGCCGCGCGCGTGACGGCGGCCGGCGGGCGCGTGACCTTCGGACCGCGCGACATCCCGGGCGTCGGCCGGTTCTGCATCGCCGCCGACCCGCAGGGCGCCGCCTTCGCGCTGTTTCGCGGCGACGGGACGCCGCCGCCGATGCCGCCGCCGGGCACGCCCGGCCCGTTCGGCTGGCACGAGCTGCACGCCCGCGACGGGGAGCCGGCCTTCGCCTTCTATGCCGGCCTGTTCGGCTGGGAAAAGTCCATGGCGGTCGATATGGGGCCGATGGGCACCTATCAGGTCTTCGCCCGCCACGGGGTCGACCTCGGCGGGATGATGACCTCGCCGATGCCGGCAGCCCCGTGCTGGCTGTTCTACATCGCCGTCGAATCGATCGACGCCGCGGCCGAGCGGGTCGCTGCGGCCGGCGGCACCGCCCTGCGGGGCCCGCACGCGGTGCCGGGGGGCGCCTGGATCGTCCAGGCGCGGGATCCGCAGGGCACGCTGTTCGCCCTGGTCGGCCCGAGGGTGGCGGCCTCACCGGCGTGAAGCGGCAGACGCGCCCGTCGCCTTGACCGGCGCCGCCGGCCGGGCCAGATCGTCGGTCATGGAACCCGCGCCGACGCCCTCCGTCCTTGTCATCGACAACTACGATTCCTTCACCTGGAACCTCGTCCACCTGATCGGCCCGCTCAGCGGCGCGATCGACGTGGTGCGCAACGACCAGGTGACGGTCGACGAGATCCGCGCGCGCGCGCCCGACGCCCTGGTGCTGTCGCCCGGGCCCTGCACCCCGAACGAGGCCGGCATCTGCCTCGATGCGGTCAGGGAGCTCTCGGGCGAGATCCCGATCTTCGGGGTCTGCCTCGGCCTCCAGGCGATCGGCCAAGCCTTCGGCGGCGACGTGGTGCGGGCGCCCGCGCCGATGCACGGCAAGGTCTCGACCATCCGCCACGGCGCGAAGGGCATCTTCCGCGGGCTCAACGACAGCTTCGACGCGACGCGCTACCATTCGCTGGTGGTCGACCGCGCCGGCTGCCCCGAGGCGCTGACGGTGACCGCTGAGGCCGACGGCCTGATCATGGGCCTGGAGCACGCGCACCTGCCGGTGCACGGCGTGCAGTTCCACCCCGAGAGCATCCTCTCGCATCACGGCACGCGGATCCTGCAGAACTTCCTCGACATCGCGACGGCGTGGAACCGGGCGCGCGGGCGGGACCAGGCACGTGACAAGGCCCGTCCCGGCGTGCATTGACGCGGGATTCCCGCGAACGCGTCGCCCGTCGAGCCGATGGAATCCTTCAAGCCCCATCTCGCCAAGGTCGCCGCCGGGTTCTCCCTCGACCGGGCGGAAGCCCGCGCGGCGTTCGACGACCTGCTCTCGGGCGAGGTCACGCCCGTCCAGGCCGGCGCCTTCCTCGTCGGCCTCAAGGTCCGCGGCGAGACGCCGGACGAGATCGTCGGCGCCGTCGAGGCGATGCGCGCGCGCATGGTCCGGGTCGCAGCGCCGGCCGGCAGCGTCGACGTGGTCGGCACCGGCGGCGACCACTCGGGCAGCTACAACGTCTCGACGCTGGCCGCGATCGTCACCGCCGCCTGCGGCGTGCCGGTGGCCAAGCACGGCAACCGCGCCGCGACCTCGCGCTCGGGCGCGGCCGACGTGCTGGCGGCGCTCGGCGTCAGGCTCGGGCTCGACCCGGCGGGCTTGAGCCGGTGCCTGACGCAGGCCGGCCTGTGCTTCATGTTCGCCCAGACCCACCACGGCGCGATGCGGCACGTGGCGGCGGTGCGCTCGGAATTGCCGGTGCGCACCATCTTCAACCTGCTCGGGCCCCTCTCGAACCCGGCCGGCGTCGAATGCCAGCTGCTCGGCGTGTCGCAGGCGGCCTGGGCCGAGCCGCTGACGCAGGTCCTCGCTGAGCTCGGAAGTCGCCGGGTCTGGACCGTGCACGGCTCGGACGGGCTCGACGAGATCACCGTCACCGGCCCGACCCAGGTGGTGGCGCTGGAGGACGGCCGGATCTCGACCTTCGCGGTCGATCCGCGCGACGTCGGCCTGCCGCTGCACGACCTCGAGGCGCTCCGCGGCGGCGATCCCGAGCACAACGCGCGCGCCTTGGCCGACGTCCTGTCGGGCACGCGCAACGCCTACCGGGACATCGCGGTTCTGAATGCGGGCGCCGCGCTCGTGGTCGCAGGCCTGACGCACGCCCTCGCCGACGGCGTCGCGCGGGCGCAGGATGCGATCGATTCGGGGGCGGCCCGCGCGACGCTGGCCCGCCTCGTCGCGGTCTCGAACGGATAGGGTATACCGATGGCCACCGACGCCCTCGCCGAACCGCCGCCTCCGACCGAGCCGCCGGCGACCGATCGCTCGAGCGTGCTCGCCCGCATCGAGGCCTACAAGCGCCGCGAGATCGCCGAGGCGAAGCTGCGGGTGCCGCTCGCCAAGCTGGAGACGCGCGCCGCCAAGGCCTCGCCGCCGCGGGGCTTCGCCGACGCGATCCGGGCGCACGTGGCGGAAGGGCGCCCGGCGCTGATCGCCGAGGTGAAGAAGGCCTCGCCGTCCAAGGGCCTGATCCGGGCGGATTTCGACCCGGCCGCGCTGGCTGCCGCCTACGAGAAGGGCGGCGCCACCTGCCTCTCGGTGCTCACCGACGAGCCCTCGTTCCAGGGCCGGCCCGAATACCTCACCCAGGCGCGCGAGGCCTGCCGGCTTCCGGTGCTGCGCAAGGACTTCCTGTTCGAGCCCTACCAGGTCTACGAGGCGCGGGCCTGGGGCGCCGACTGCATCCTGGCGATCATGGCCTGCCTCGACGACGACGAGGCGGAAGCCCTGGTCGAGACGGCGCACGAGCTCGGCATGGACGTGCTGGTCGAGGTGCACGACGCCGCCGAGCTCGCCCGCGCGATCCCGCTCGGCACCGTGCTGATCGGCGTCAACAACCGCAACCTGAAGACCTTCGAGGTCTCGTTCGAGACTGCGATCACGCTCGGCGCCGAGATCCCGCCCGACCGCATCGCGGTGGCCGAGAGCGGCATCGGCGGCCATGCCGACGTCACCCGGCTCGGCCGCCACGGCCTCAACGTCGTCCTCGTCGGCGAGAGCCTGATGCGCCAGGACGACGTGACGGCGGCGACGCACGACCTGCTGTTCGGGCCCAAGGCCGCGAAGAAGGCGAAGGGCTGATCGTGAACGAACCCCGCCTCACGCATCTCGACGCCACCGGCGCGGCCAACATGGTCGACGTCGGCGACAAGCCCGCGACCACCCGCACCGCCCGCGCCGAGGGGCGGGTGGTGATGCTGCCCGCCACCCTGGCGCTGATCCGCGAGGGCGATGCCAAGAAGGGCGACGTGGTCGGCACCGCCCGCCTCGCCGGGATCATGGCGGCCAAGCGCACCCACGAGTTGATCCCGCTCTGCCATCCGCTCCTGCTCACCAAGGTCCGGGTCGATTGCGAGATCGACGACGCGCTGCCGGGCCTGCGCCTCACGGCGGAGGTCCGCGTGCAGGGCCCGACCGGCGTCGAGATGGAGGCGCTGACCGCCGTCTCGGTCGCCTGCCTCACGGTCTACGACATGGTGAAGGCCGCCGACCGCGGCATGCGGATCGAGGGCATCCGCCTGCTCGCCAAGGACGGCGGCCGCTCCGGCGTGTACCGCGCGGAGGACGCGGCGTGATGGCCCCCGGCGCTCATCCCTCCCCCCTCTGCGGGGGCGGGTGGCCCACGAAGCGGGTCGGGAGAGGGGAACGCCGCATCCGGAGAGGTCGCACCCCTCTCCAAACCTTCGGTGCCGCGAGGCCCACCCTCCCCCGCAGAGGGGGGAGGGAGAAAACCGGAGCGCGTCCGGGACCGGGGGCGCTCGCGTGAGCGGCCTGATCCCCGTCGCCGAAGCGCTCGCGCGCATCCTCGCGAGCGTGCCCGGGCCGGTCGCGGCCGAAGAGGTCGCGATCGCGGAGGCCGCCGGGCGCACGCTGGCGGCC
>NZ_VRVH01000124.1:0-13078 GCF_008040095.1 Methylobacterium sp. WL6
GGGCGGCGCGGCGGACGCTGCCTTGTCCGTGCTCAAGACCGCCCTGGCGCGCGAGCGGCAACGGACGAGCGAGCTTCGGACGGAGATCGACGCGCTTGAGGTCGCGCTGGCCTTGCACCAGGACCAGATGGAGGCCCTGCGGGCGGACCGGGACCGCTGGGCCGAGCGCGCACGCCTTCTTGCCGCGGCGATGGTCCAGGAGGCGGGCGAGGTCCGGACGTCGCCCGATCACGCGAGCGCCGGGTCCAGGGAGCCGACATCCGCCGCGGCGCCGGGCGCGGCCCGTCGCCTGCGCGCCTAGAGCCTGCTCCAGCGAGGGGGATGCCCCGGTGATCCGATCGCGGGCCGGCGCGAATACGGACCGTCGTCCACGCCCGCCGGCGCCGGACGTCAGGGCGACGTCCGCAGCCGGTCCAGCAGGGTGACGTCGGCATAGCCGTCCGGACGGAGGCCGGTCGAGGTCTGGTAGGCGCGGATCGCGGCCCGCGTCTTCGGACCGATCCGGCCGTCCACGGCGCCGGCCGTGTGGCCGTGCGCGTCCAGGCGGGTCTGAAGATCGCGGCGCTCCGCTTCGGTCAGGGCGCGGTCGCCACGGGGCCAGTCGCGGGCGAAAGCGGCCTGCCCGCGAAGGCGGTCCGACAGGTGCGCGACGGTGAGCGCGTAGGACAGCGAGGTGTTGTAGCGCAGGATCACCGAGAAGTTCGGCCCCAACAGGAAGGCCGGGCCGCGCGCGCCCGCGGGGACGACGAGGGTGGCCTGCGCGACGAAGTCCGCTTTGCGATCGGGGACGGGCGTCGCGCCGAGCGCGTGCCAAGCGTCGAAGCTGCGCGAGGTAGTCTCGTCCGCCAGCGCGTAGTCGAAGCTTTCTCCCAGCACGGCTTCGGTGCCCCAGGGCTCGTTGCCGCGCCAGCCCATGGCGACGAGGTAATTCGCCGTTGAAGCGAGCGCATCAGGCACCGACCAGAGGTCGCGCCGGCCGTCGCCGTCGAAATCCACGGCGTGGGCGCGGTAGATGCTCGGCATGAACTGGGTATGCCCCATGGCGCCGGCCCAGGAGCCGGTCAGGCGCGCGGGCGGCACATCCCCTTGCGCGAGGATCCGAAGCGCCTCGACGAGCTCGTCGCGCCAGTAGCTCGGTCGGCTTGGATCGCCGCAGGCCAGCGTCGCGAGCGATTGCACCACCGGACGGACGATCGCGGCGTCGTCGAGGACTTTGCCGTAGCCCGACTCGACGCCCCAGAAGGCCACGAGGGTGAAGCGGTCGACGCCGGTGCGCCGCTCGATCGCCTCGAGGACCGCGGCCCATTCCTCGAGCTTGCGCTGCCCTTCGGCGATGGTCGCCTCGGTGATCGTGGCGTCGAGGTAGGCCCAGATCGGCTTGACGAACTCGGCTTGGCCGCGGGTTGCCGCCAGCACGTCCGGGTTGGGCGTCAAGCCGACGAGCTGCCCGTCCGCCCAGGCCGGCGGCACCCCGCGGGCCTGGGCGTCGGCGGCGATCCTGCCCAGGCAGTCGGCCCAGGGCGATGTCTCCGACGCGGTTCCAGAGGATGCCGGGCCGGCCGTCGCCAGGGCCATCGGGAGGGCTGCGGCGCGGAGCAGGCGGGCGAGGCGCATCATCGGTTCTCCGCGTCGGGGCGGCGATCGCATTGCCGGAGGAAGCCTCTCGGCCCTATGTCGGTTCTCGATCCCGCTCAAGGCGCGCGTGCGGTCGCGATCCGGCGCGTCCGTCACGGCTCTCGTCCCCGCACCGCCCTTGGACCCCTCGACCGATGCCGAACCGTCTCACGTCGACCGTCCGCGCCGCCGCCGAGGGTCTCGTCGCGCTGGTGGCGGCCGGCAACCGGCTGCGCCTGCCGGGGACGGCGCACCCCTTCGTGGTCGGCGTCCACGCGCCGATGCGCGCGGAGCTGACGCTGCGGGACCTGCCCGTGACCGGGACGATCCCATCGGGGCTCGACGGGCGCTACATCAAGATGGGCGCCAACCCGGCCCGCCCGACGACGCGCGGCCACGATTGGTTCCTGGGCGACGGCATGGTGCACGGCCTCCGCGTCGCGGGCGGCAAGGCCCTGTGGTACCGCAACCGCTGGATCGGCTCGCGGGCGGCCTCGGCGGCGCTCGGCCGGCCCGCCGCCCCCGGACCGCGCCGGGGCGACGACACCGTCAACACCAACGTCGTCGAGATCGGCGGCCGCGCCTTCGCCCTGGTCGAGGCCGGCAGCTATCCGGTCGCGCTGTCCGAGGATCTGGAGACGCAGCTTTACGATCCGTTCGAGGGGACGCTCGGCGGCTCCTTCACCGGGCATCCGCACCGCGACCCCGCGACCGGCGAGACGCATGCCATCGCCTACGACGGACGGATCTGGGACAGCGTGCGCCACGTCGTCGTCTCGCCCGCCGGCCGCGTCGTGCGCGACGTCTCGATCCCGGTCGAGCACGGCCCCTGCATCCACGATTGCGCGATCACGGCGCGCTTCGCGGTGGTGCTGGACCTGCCCCTTACCTTCTCGATGCGGGCGGTGCTGGCCGGCCACCGCTTCCCGTTCCGCTGGAACCCTGCCCACCGCGCGCGCCTCGGCCTGCTCCCCCGGCACGGGACGGCCCCCGACATCACATGGTGCGCCCTCGATCCATGCTTCGTGTTCCACGTCGCCAACGCCTACGACGACGCGGACGGGCGGGTGGTCCTCGACGTCGTCGCCTACGAGAGCGTGTTCGCCTCGGCAGGCGGCGGCCTCGACAGGCCGGGCCGGCTGGAGCGCTGGACCGTCGACCCCGCGACGGGGCGGGTCGACCGGCGGGTGGTTGATCCGGCGGCGCAGGAGTTTCCGCGGATCGACGAGCGCCGCTTCGGGCGACCCCACCGCTACGTCTACGCGGTCTCGGTCCCCGCCGACGGCAACACGCAGCTCGAAGGCGCGACGCAGATCTACAAGCACGATCTGGCGCGCGGGGCGCGGCGCGTGCACGAATTCGGTACCGGCCGCGTCCCGGGGGAGTTCGTCTTCGTGCCGGCGCGGCCGGAGGCCGGCGAGGACGAGGGATGGCTGATCGGGCTCGTCGTCGACACGGCGCGCGACACGACCGACTTCGTCGTCCTCGATGCGCGCGCGTTCGAGGCGCCGCCCGTCGCCACGATCCACCTCGGGCACCGGATCCCGCCGGGCTTCCACGGCAACTGGTTTCCCGCGCGCGATCCGGCGTGAACGGTCGCTGAGGTTGACCCCGATCACCGCGTCGATGCCCGAGGGCGTGATCGCGCTCCAGCCGCATACAGCGGCGAAAGCCATCGAACGCCGTAAGCGAGTGCTGCGATGCAAGGCGAGCCGACGGCGCCTCCGGCGGGGCGGCGAAGCCGGCAAAACGACCACGAGGCGCGCGAAGCGGGGATGGCTCCTCCGACGCCTGAAGCCAAATCGCGGGACCGCACGGCGTGGCGCTTTATTCCGCTGGTCGGTCCGTGCATGATGAAGGCATGAGCGTCGCGCCGTCCGGTGCGGGTGCCGCGGGATCGCATCTCAAGCCCGAGGACAACGGGCAGGGCGGTTCCGCCGACGGGGAGGGTTTCGGATGGATCGTCGCGTCCTGTTGGCCGGCGTCGGCGGTCTTGCCGCGTGGGCTGCGCTTCGCCCGTCGGCCTCCGTCTCCGCCGGCGACAGGACGCCCATCGTGCTCTGGCATGCGATGTCGGGCGCGAACGGCGAGGAGGTCGAGCGGCTGACGCGCGATTTCAACGCGAGCCAGTCCGATGTCACCCTCCAGGCGGTGTTCAAGGGCACCTATCCCGAGACGTTGACGGCGGCGATCGCGGCCTACCGCGCCGGCAAGGCGCCGCACGTCGTCCAGATCTTCGAGGTCGGCACGGGCACGATGCTGCAGGCTGGCGCCGCCATCAAGCCGGCCTGGAAGCTGGCGGAGGAGACCGGGCTCGCACTCGATCCCAAGGCCTACATCCCAGGCGTGCGCGGATACTACAGCCTGGCCGACGGCAAGCTCGCCTCGATGCCCTTCAACTCCTCGACGGCGGTCATGTGGTACAACCGCGACGCCTTCGAGAAGGCGGGGCTCGACCCGGACGCGCCGCCGGCCACCTACGACGACTTCGCCAAGGCGGCCCGCACCCTCGCCTCCAAGGCGGCCACGTCCATCGCCAGCACCTCCGCATGGATGACCTGGATCCAGTTCGAGGAATACGCCGCGATCCAGAACCTCGCCTACGCCACCGAGAACGACGGCTACGACGGCCTCGGCGCGGAACTGCTCATCAACACCAAGCCGTTCGTCGACCAGCTCCAGCGCTTCCTGGACCTGTCGAAGGACGGCGCCTTCAAGTACGCTGGCCGCGACGGCGCGCCCGATGCGGTCTTCTATTCCGGGCAGGCCGCGATCGGCTTCGGCTCGTCCTCGGGCCGTGCCGACATCGTCAAGAACGCCAAGTTCCGTTACGCCGAGGCCTTCCTGCCGACCGAGCCGGCGCTGAATCCGCGCCCGAACAACTCCATCATCGGCGGCGCCAGCCTGTGGGCGATGACGGCGCCGAAGCGCAGCGAGGCCGAATACAAGGGCGTCGCGGCCTTCTACGCTTTCATCGCGAAGCCCGAGCAGGTTGCCCTCTACGCCCAGAACACCGGCTACGTTCCGGTGACGCTCGCGGGCTACGCGGCCACGAAGCAGGCGGGCTACTTCGACAAAAATCCCGGCACCGACGTGCCGGCGCGGCAGCTCTCCCGCGGGGAGCTGACCCCGAACTCGCGCGGCCTGCGCCTCGGCCGCCTGCCGGAGATCCGCGCGATCCTTTACGAGGAGATCGAGAAGGCGCTCCAGGGCCAGCAGACGGCGCAATCGGCGATGGACGCCGCCGCCGCGCGCGGGAACCGCGTCCTGCGCGACTTCCAGAAATCCGCGCGCGGCTGACGCGGCGGACCGGCGGAAGGCACGCGTGAGATGGAACGACGGACGCTGTTCCCGGGCCGGGTGGTCCCGGCGCTGCTGATCCTGCCGCAACTGGTGCTGACCGGCGTCTTCTTCCTGTGGCCGGCCATCCAGGCGATCAAATCGAGCCTGGAGCGCGAGGACGCCTTCGGCACCAGCACGGAATTCGTCGGTCTCGACAACTTCGTCGACCTGTTCGGCGATTCGCTCTACCTCGCCGCGATCGGGCGGACGCTGGTGTTCTGCGCCTGCGTGACCGGGATCGCGATGGGCGTGGCGCTCGGGCTCGCGGTCCTGGCCGACACCGAGATCCGGGGGCGCGCCTTCTACCGCACGATGCTGATCTGGCCCTACGCGGTGGCGCCGGCCATGGCGGCCGTGCTGTGGGTGCTGATGTTCCACCCGCAGATCGGTCTCGTCGGGGCGTGGCTGAACCGGATCGGGATCGCCTGGGACTACAAGCTCGACGGCACGCAGGCCATGGGGCTCGTAATTCTGGCCGCCGCGTGGAAACAGGTCAGCTACAACTTCATCTTCTTCCTGGCGGGCCTCCAGGCCATCCCGAAGACGATCATCGAGGCGGCCCGCATCGACGGCGCCCGCGGCGTCCGCCGGTTCCGCACCATCGTCCTGCCGCTGCTGATGCCGACCGTCTACTTCCTGCTCGTGGTCGACCTCGTCTACGCGGCCTTCGACACCTTCGCGACCGTCTACGCGGTGAACGGCGGAGGGCCCGGCCAGTCGACCCAGACGCTCGTCCTCAAGGTGTACCTCGACGGCGTCGTCAACGCGAACGTCGGCTCGTCCTCCGCGCAATCCGTGGTGCTGATGGCCGGCGTCATCGTCCTCTGCGCCCTGCAGTTCCGGTTCCTCGGGCGAAAGGCCGCCACCTGATGCGCCGGAGGATGCCCCCTCTGATCCCGCATGCCGTGCTGATCCTGGCGATCCTGCTCTTCGCCCTGCCGATCTTGATCGCCGTCGCGGGCTCGACCCAGGATTCGGCCGCGATCGCCCGTGGCGAGGTCTCGCTCGTCCCGCGCCTCTCCGGCCTCGGCGTCTACCGCGACGTGCTGGTGAACGGCTCGGCGGGGGCCGGGCCGGTCTGGCGCTCGCTGCTCGTCTCGGCCGCGATGGCGCTGGCGATCGCGTTCGGAAAGATCGCCCTGTCGCTGCCCTCGGCCTATGCGGTCACCTTCTTCCGCTTTCCCTTCCGCATGACCGCCTTCTGGCTGATCTTCCTGACGCTGATGCTGCCGGTCGAGGTGCGGCTGATCCCGACCTTCCAGGTCATGGCCTCCCTCGACCTCATCAACAGCTTCACGGGGCTGACGATCCCCCTCGTCGCCTCCGCCACGGCGACGCTGCTGTTCCGGCAGACGTTCCTCGCGGTTCCGGACGAGCTCGTGGAGGCGGCGCGCATGGACGGGGCCGGGCCCCTGCGCTTCCTGCGGGACATCCTGATCCCGCTCTCGGGCGCCAACATCGCGGCCTTGTTCGTCATCCTGTTCGTCTACGGGTGGAACCAGTACCTGTGGCCGCTCCTGGTCGCGACCGATCCGAAGCTCGACACGGTGGTCATCAGCATCGTCAAGATGGTCGGCGTCGACACCGCCACCGAATGGAACAAGGTCATGGCGACGGCGGTGCTGGCGCTGGTCCCGCCGGTCGCGGTGGTGCTCCTCATGCAGCGCTGGTTCGTGAAGGGCCTGACGGAGGGCGACAAGTGATGGCGGGCCTGAAACTCGACGGCCTGCGAAAGCGCTTCGGCAACAACGAGATCCTGAAGGGCGTCGACCTCGCCCTGGCGGACGGCGAGATGCTGGTCATCGTCGGCGCGTCGGGCTGCGGGAAATCCACCCTCCTGCGCATCGTGGCGGGGCTCGAGACGCCGACCGCCGGGCGCGTCCTGATCGACGGGCGCGACGTCACCGACCTCGACCCGTCGGCGCGCGACATCGCCATGGTGTTCCAGAACTACGCCCTGTACCCGCACATGAGCGTGTTCGAGAACATGGCCTACGCGCTGAAGATCCGCGGCCTTCCCCGCTCCGAGATCCGGGCTAAGGTCGATGCCGCCTCGGCCCTCCTGGGCCTGGAGGCGCTGCTCGAGCGCAAGCCGCGCCAGCTGTCCGGCGGCCAGCGCCAGCGGGTCGCCATGGGGCGCGCCATCGTCCGCGACCCGAAGCTGTTCCTGTTCGACGAGCCGCTGTCGAACCTCGACGCGATGCTCAGGGTGCAGATGCGCGGCGAGATCCGCCGCCTCCAGCGCCGGCTGAAGGTGACGAGCCTCTACGTCACGCATGATCAGGTCGAGGCGATGACGCTCGGGGACCGGCTGCTCGTGATGCACCAGGGCGTGCCGGTGCAGCTGGCGACGCCGACGGAGGTGTTCGAGCGGCCGGCCGACACCTACGTCGCGGGCTTCATCGGCTCGCCGGCGATGAACCTGCTTCCCGGCACCCTCGGTCGCGACGGGACGTCGGTACGCGTGGCGGACGCGGACGTCGCGCTCGGGGCCTGGCGGTTCGACCGGCCCGACGGCCACCGGGTGGTCCTGGGCATCCGGCCGGAGCATGTCGTGCTCGACGCATCGGGCATGACCTGGCCGGTCGAGGTCGTGGAGCTGCTCGGGTCCGAGATGCTGGTGCATGCCGGACGCCCGGGCGGGGCGTCGCTCACGCTCAAGATCGCCAACGGCGCGCCCGTGGGCGACGCCATCCGGGTGTCGTTTCCCGCAGCCCACATCCACGTCTTCGACGAGGCGACCGGCTTGCGGATCGAGCCGGCCCTCGCATCCTCGCGCGCGACGGAAGCCGGCTCGCGTGCGGATGCGGGGGCCTGACCGTGTTCCATCGGAGGACGCACCACATGCGCTTCGTGACCGCCATCCTCCTCGCCTGCCTCGCGGGCCCGTCCGCTGCGTGGGCGCAGGCGGCGCCGCTCCCACCCCGCGAGGTGCCGGCCAAGACGATTCCTGTACCGGGCACCGTGAGCCCGGCCCTGCAGGCGATCATCGCGCAGCCGCTGCGGACGAACTGGGACAAGCCGCCGACGACGCCGGACGGCTGGAAGCAGCTCTCGGACGGCTTCACGACGCTTGCCGCCCCGCAGATCGGGCCGATGTCCGAGCGCCTGCGGGTGACCGTGGCGCCGACGACGATCGACGGCGTGCGGGCGTACACGATCACCCCGACCGACATCCCCGCCGCGAACCGGGAGCGGATCGCGATCCACGTCCACGGCGGCTGCTACGTCCTCAACCCCCGCGAGGCCGCCCTGCCGGAGGCCATGCTGCTGGCCGGCTTCGGCCGGATGAAAGTGATCGCGGTCGATTACCGGATGCCGCCGGAGGCGTTCTTTCCGGCGGCGCTCGACGACGGCATGACGGTCTACAAGGCCGTGCTTCGGACCACCGCCCCCGGCCGGATCGCGGTCTTCGGAAGCTCGGCCGGCGGCGCGTTGACCCTCGCGATGATGCTGCGGGCCAAGGCGGAAGGCCTGCCGCTGCCCGGGGCCATCGCACCCGGCACGCCGATGTCGGACGCGACGCAACGCGGCGACTCGTTTCAGACCAACGCGAGGGTGGACAACGTGCTGGTCTCGCCGGCGGGATTCTGCGACGCGGCCACGAAATTCTACGCCGCGGGGCACGATCTCACCGATCCCCTGCTTTCGCCGATCAACGGAGACGTGCGCGGATTCCCGCCGACAATCCTGACGACGGGCACGCGCGACCTCCTCCTCTCGAACACCGTCCGGATGCACCGCAAGCTTCGGCAGGCCGGGGTCGAGGCTGCGCTTCAGGTCTTCGAGGGGCAGTCGCACGCGCAGTTCTACCGGGACGATCGCGTGCCGGAGGTGAAGGAGGCGTTCGAAGAGATCGCGTCCTTCCTCGACCGGCATCTCGCGCGCTGAACCCGCGGCCGCCACGTCGCCCGCGACAGGCCTCGGGCGACGTGGCCTGCGGGGATGCGGCGGGCCGCAAACGAACCGGCCGCCTCCACGATCGCGGCCGCCTGTCACGATCTTGATCGGGGCACGCCTTCGAGGTCGAGCGAGGGCGTGTCATCCATGCGGCTCCGGCCGCGAAGAGCCGAAGCCCAGAGGACATCCATGGCGATCGCGCCCGTTGATCCGGCCCCGTCCAAGCCCCGGCCCTCCCAGGCCGTGCCGTCCAAGCCCGCGCCGGCAACGGATCCCGGAACCGCGCCGGCGGCCGGGACGCTCGAGCGCCTCGGCATCCGCTTCACCGCCTGGGCGGAGCGCTGGTTTCCGGACGCCTTCATCTTCGTCGCCATCGCGGTCGTGATCGTCGCCCTCGGCGTCCTGGCCAACGGCGCGCCGGCGGCGTCCGTCGCCAAGAGCTTCGGGGACGGGTTCTGGAGCCTGATCCCCTTCACCATGCAGATGGCCTTCGTCACCATCGGCGGCTACGTCGTGGCGGTCTCGCCGCCGGTGCGGGCGCTGATCGAGCGCATGGCGCAGGTGCCCCGGACCGGGCGCGGGGCGGTCGGCTTCGTGGCGGGCGCGACGATGCTCTCGTCGTTCCTAAGCTGGGGCCTCAGCCTGATCTTCGGCGGCCTGCTGGTCCGGGCGCTCGCCCGGCGGACGGACCTCCGGATGGATTACCGGGCCGCGGGCGCGGCGGCCTATCTCGGGCTCGGCGCGACCTGGGCGCTCGGTCTCAGCTCCTCGGCGGCGCAGCTCCAGGCCAACCCTGCGAGCCTGACCAAGAGCCTGCTCGCGATCTCCGGCGTGATCCCGTTCAGCGAGACCATCTTCCTGTGGCAGTCGATACTGATCGCGGCGATCCTGTTCGTCGTCTCGGTGGCGATCGCCTACGCGTCGGCGCCGCGCGGGGCGACGGCCGTCACCGCCGAGACCCTGGGCGTCGACGTGAGCCGCGAATCGACCGACATCCCGCCGCCGCGCCAGCCCGGCGAGTGGCTGGAGCATTCGCCGCTCCTGACGATCCTCCTCGTGGTGATCGCCGGCGGCTGGATCGTGCAGGAATTCGCCCGTCAGTCGTGGATCGTCGCGATCTCGAACCTCAACACCTACAACCTGCTGTTCCTCACCCTGGGCCTGCTGCTGCACTGGCGGCCGAAGCGCTTCCTCGTGGCCGTCTCGAAGTCGGTGCCGGCGATCGCGGGCATCCTGATCCAGTATCCGCTCTACGCGGCGATCAGCGGGATGCTGACCGTGCCGAAGAACGCGGCCGGCGCCTCGGCGTCCGATGCGATCACCCATGCCTTCGTCAACCTCAACACCGCCGGCACCTTCCCGCTGACGATGGGCGTCTACTCGGCGATCCTCGGCTTCTTCGTGCCCTCGGGCGGCGGCAAGTGGCTGCTCGAGGCGCCCTACGTGCTCCAGGCGGCCAACGAGCTGAAGGTCCACCTCGGCTGGGCGGTGATGATCTACAACGCCGCCGAGGCGCTGCCGAACCTGATCAACCCGTTCTGGATGCTGCCGCTGGTCGGCATCATCGGCCTCAAGGCCCGGGACATCGTCGGCTTCAGCTTCCTCCAGCTCATCGTGCACCTGCCGCTGGTGCTGTTCCTGCTCTGGGCCCTGGCCTTCACGTTGACCTACCATCCGCCCGTCATGCCGTGAGGGCGAGGCGGCGGGAGGGTCAGATCTTGCGCGATGCGCCTTGGCCGACGAGGACGGCGGCGCCGGCATCCGCGAGACGCCGCATCTGATCCTTCGGCGCGTCCGAATTCGTGACCAGCGTCCAGCGTTGCGGGAGAGCCGCCCAGGCGTTCTGCTCGGCCCGGCCGAGCTTGCTCGCGTCGGCGAGCACGATCACCCCGTTCGCCTGGCGCATCATCAGGGATTTGAGCGCCACCTGATCGAGGCTCGCCTCGCAGAGGCCGCGCCCCGCCACCACCCCGTCGGCGCTGAGGACGACGTGATCCGCGGTCATGAGGCGAAGCGCCTCGACGGCGAGGGGGCCGACCGTGCTCATGCTGGTGGCCCGCAAGGCGCCTCCCAGGACCACGAGCTCGATCCCCGGTGCCTCGGCGAGGGCGGGGAGCAGGGCGAGGTTGTTGGTGACGATGCGCAGGCGGCGCTTGGCGAGGAGCTGCCCAAATGCGGCGACCGTGGAGCCGGCATCGAGGATCAGCGTGTCGCCGTCCTCGACCAGCGTGATCGCCTTGCGGGCGATGGCGAGCTTCTCGGGCCCGTTCACGGCCATCCGCTCGGCCAAGGTCGTCTCGACCGGGTGGCCGGCGAGGATCGCGCCGCCGTAGGTCCGGCGGACGGCCCGGGTGGCGGAGAGGACCTGGAGATCGCGCCGGACCGTGGAGGCGGAGACGTCCAGGCGGGCGGCGACGTCGTCGACGTCGATCTCGCCGAGCTTCAGCGCCTCCAGCAGCAGCGCCTGACGCGCCTTGCTCCGCATCGACATGAGGACGACGACCCTACCGAGATGATCCGGTGCGCCCGATCCGACCCGGACGATCCCTTCGGGACGGCGGATCCGGGCGCGGCACGGGCTCGCCCGATCCGCCCTCCGCTCCGATCGAGGGGAGGGCGCATCATGCCGAAGGTCGGGCCGGCTGGCTATGCGGAAGCCGGTGCCGCCTTCGGCGCGAGGTCGACCGCCTGTCGCAGGGCCTCCATCAGGCTGCGCTCGTCGGCGACGCCCTTGCCGGCGATGTCGAAGGCGGTCCCGTGGTCGACCGAGGTGCGGATCACGGGAAGGCCCACGGTGATGTTCACGCCGGCCTCGAGACCGAGCACCTTGATCGGGCCGTGACCCTGATCGTGGTACATCGCAACGACCATGTCGTAGTCGCCGCGTCCGGCGAGGAAGAACAGCGTGTCGGCCGGCAGCGGGCCGCGCACGTCCCACCCCCGGGCCCGACAGGCCTCGACCGCCGGCGTGATCTTCTCCGCCTCCTCGCCGTGGCCGAACAGGCCGTTCTCGCCCGCGTGCGGGTTGATCGCGCAGACGCCGATCTTCGGGTTCGCGATGCCGGCCTTCACCAGCACCGCGTGCCCCCGCGCGATCACGCGCTCGACCAAGCCGGGCTCGATCTTCGCGATCGCGTCAACAAGGCCGATATGGGTCGTGACGTGGATCACCCGGAGTTTGGGCGAGACCAGCATCATCGAGACCTCCGGCGTGCCGGTCAGGTGGGCCAGCATCTCGGTATGACCGGGGAACTTGTGGCCGGCGGCATGAAGCGCCTCCTTGGACAGGGGCGCGGTGCAGATCCCGCCGGCCTCGCCCGCCTGCACCAGCTCGACGGCCTTGGCGATGAAGCGGTAGGCCGCCTCGCCGCCGACCGGCGACACCTGCCCGAACGGCAGGTCGGCGGGGACGACCTTGAGGTCGATGCATTGCACCGCCCCCGTGTCGAAGTCGGCCTCGCCGACATCGGCCAGGGCATCGACCGGCACCCGCGATCCGACGATCTCGCCCGCCTGCCGCAGGCGCCCGGCATCGCCGACGACCAGCGGACGGCACAGGGCCTGGACCTCGGCATGGGCAAGCGCCTTCATGATGATCTCGGGGCCGATGCCGGCCGGGTCACCCATGGTGATGGCGATGGTCGGACGTGTCATGAGAAGCTTCCTTCGATGCGGACCGCACGCAAGCGCTCGCGGATGCGGATGAGGCTGTCGGCGTCGCCGAAGGCGCCCGCCTTCGTCGCGACGGGGATGGCGAGGCGGCCGAGCGTGAGGCCGAGGGACACGCCGGGCTCGATCTCGTCGACGAGTCGGATCCCGTCGACGCCGAAGCGCGAGAGGAGGGCGGAGGCGGTCTCGCCCCCGGTGGCCGCGAACGCGCCGATCGCGGCGCCCAACGGCGCGAGCGCGTCGGCGAGGGCATGCACGAGGCGGGGGCCGAGGGCCATGTCGGGAACGCCCGCCATCGCGATTTCGACTAGGACGTCGTGCCCGGCGGTGATCGCGATCGCGACGCGTGCGACCGCAGCGGCCAAGTCGTCCGGATCGCCGAGAAGGGTCTCGGATGAGACGGGCAGGTGGACGACGCCGTCGAGCGCCGCGAGCTTGCGGGTGGCCGCGCGGGAGGTCGTCGCGAGCGATCCCACCACGATCAAGCTGCCGCCCCGGCGCGACGCGATCCGCAAGGGCGCAAGCGCCGGCCTCGCCTCGACCGCTGCGAGGG
>NZ_VRVH01000125.1:0-12800 GCF_008040095.1 Methylobacterium sp. WL6
TCGCGGGCCGACGTGGCGGTGGCGATCACCGGGATCGCCGGCCCCGGCGGCGGCAGCCCGGGCAAGCCCGTCGGCCTCGTGCATTTCGGTCTGGCGACCGGCGGCGGCGTCCGCCACCTGGAGCGGCGCTACGGCGATCTCGGCCGTGCCGAGATCCGACGTCGCGCCGTCGTCGATGCGTTGGACCTGTTGGAGGCGGCGCTCGTTTCCTGATCGGGGCGCTCGGTTCTCCTGATCGGAGCGGTCCTGCGGCGAACGCCGCCGAACCGGAGGCGCGGTTCCATGGACAGCCTGTCGGCACAAATCTGCATCGTCGGCGGTGGACCGGCGGGGATGATGGCGGGCCTGCTGTTCGCCCGCGCGGGCGTCTCGGTCGTGGTGCTCGAGAAGCACAACGACTTCCTGAGCGATTTCCGCGGCGACACCATCCATCCCTCGACCCTGGCCGTGATGGACGATCTCGGCCTCGGCGACGCCTTCCGCGCCCTGCCGCAGCGCCGGGTCGAGACGTTATCGGCGGTGATGGGCGGCCGGACGTTCCGCGTCGCCGATTTCCGCCGGCTCGCGACGCGGAACCGCTTCATCGCGCTGATGCCGCAATGGGATTTCCTCGACTTCCTCGGCCGCGAGGCGAGGAAGCTGCCCGGCTTCCGGCTGCTGATGGCGACCGAGGGGCAGTCGCTGATCGAGACGGATGGCCGGATCGCCGGGGTTCGTGCCGCCGGCCCCGACGGTGCGATCGCGATCGCCGCCGACCTCGTCCTATGCGCCGACGGCCGGCATTCCGCGATGCGACGTCGGGCCGGCTTCGTGCCGCGCGACTTCGCGGCGCCGATCGACGTGCTGTGGTTCCGCCTGTCGCGCCGCCCCGGAGACCCCGAGGCCGCGGCCGGTCGCTTCGGGGCGGGCCGCATCCTGATCACGATCGATCGCGGCGATTACTGGCAATGCGCCGCAATCGTGCCGAAGGGCGGCGACGAGGCGATCCGCACGCGCGGCCTCGCGGCGTTCCGCGCCGGCATCGCCGACCTCGCGCCGTTCCTGGCCGACCGCACCGGCGAGATCGGGACCTTCGAGGCGGTGAGGACGCTGACGGTGACCGTGGACCGGCTGGAGCGCTGGCACCGTCCGGGGCTGCTCTGCATCGGCGACGCGGCGCATGCGATGTCGCCGGTCGGCGGCGTCGGCATCAACCTCGCGATCCAGGATGCGGTCGCCGCCGCCAACCTGCTCGCCGGGCCGTTGCGGGCCGGACGCCTCGCCGAGGCCGACCTCGCGCGGGTCCAGGCCCGCCGGAGCCTTCCGATGCGGCTGACGCAACGGGTCCAGCGCCTGATCCAGGATCGGATCATCGCCCCGGTGCTCGACCACGGGGACGCGCGCCTCAGCCCGCCGCTCGCGCTCCGGCTGCTCGACCGCCTGCCGTGGCTTCAGCGCATCCCGGCCCGGATCGTCGGCCTCGGCTTCCGCCCGGAGCATCCGCGGTGAGGCGCACGATCCAGCGCGTCCTCTTCGTCTGCGGTCGCGCCCGGCTCCGCAGCCCGACGGCCGAGCAGGCCTTCTCTCGGGTATGCCCAACCGGATGCCGCCGGCGCGGCGGGCCTCAGGCCCTACCGTAGACCCGGTCCGCCCGGCTCTCGAACGCGTCGGTGAACTTGCGAAAGGCGCGGTCGAACATCTTGCCCATCAGCAGGCCGAGGGCGAAGCTCTTGAACTCGTAGGTGATGAAGAAGTCGACGTCGCAGCCGCCGTCGCGGCCGGGCTTGAACGCCCAGCGGTTCTCGAGATGCCGGAACGGGCCGTCGATGTACTCGGCCGTGATCTTGAGGTTCGGGCGGTCGAGGCCGACCCGGGTGGTGAAGCGCTCGCGGATCGCCTTGTAGCCGACGCCCATCTCGGCCACGAGCACCTCGGTCCCCTCCCCGGTGCCGGGCTGGCGGCGCAGCACGCGCAGCGATTCGCACAGCGGCAGGAACTCGGGATAGTGCTCCACGTCGGCGACGAGGTCGTACATCTGCTGGGGCGAGTGACGCACCCAGCGGGTGATCCGGAAGGATGGCATGACGACTCAGGCTGAGAGGGTGTCGGGGGCGAGCCGCGCGTTGCGGGCGGCCTGGAGCCGCGAAAAATCCTCGCCGGCATGGTGCGACGAGCGGGTCAGCGGCGTCGCCGAGACCAGCAGGAAGCCCTTGGCGTAGGCGGTGGTCTCGAACGCCTTGAACTCGTCCGGCGGCACGAAGCGGACGACCTCGTGGTGCTTCTTGGTCGGCTGCAGGTACTGGCCGATGGTGAGGAAGTCGACGTCGGCCGAGCGCAGGTCGTCCATCAGCTGCACGACCTCGTTCCGCTCCTCGCCGAGGCCGACCATGATGCCGGACTTGGTGAAGATCGTGGGGTCGAGCTCCTTGACCCGCTGCAGCAGGCGCACCGAGTGGAAGTAGCGGGCGCCGGGGCGGACCGTGAGGTAGTTGCCGGGCACCGTCTCGAGGTTGTGGTTGAACACGTCGGGCTTGGCGGCCACGACCGCCTCGAGCGCGCCGTCCTTGCGCAAGAAGTCCGGCGTCAGGATCTCGATGGTGGTGCCGGGGCTGAGCCGCCGGATCGCCGCGATGGTGCGGGCGAAATGCTCGGCACCGCCGTCGGCGAGGTCGTCGCGGTCCACGGAGGTGATGACGACGTGGTGCAGGCCGAGCTTGGCCACCGAGTCCGCGATCTTGTCGGGCTCGTGCTGATCCAGGGCGTTGGGCAGGCCGGTGCGCACGTTGCAGAAGGCGCAGGCCCGCGTGCAGGTGTCGCCCATGATCATGAAGGTGGCGTGGCGCTTCTCCCAGCACTCGCCGATGTTGGGGCACCCGGCCTCCTCGCAGACCGTGACGAGGCCGTGCTCGCGCACGATCGCCCGGGTCTCGGCCCAGGCCGGGGAGCCCGGCGCCTTCACGCGGATCCAGTCGGGCTTGCGCAGCTGCACCGGCTGGTCCGGCCGGTGCGCCTTCTCCGGGTGGCGGATGCGGGCCGGAAGCGGTGGCCGCGGATCGTTCTTCAGGAGATCGAGGACGGTCGCCATGACACACCGCGTGCGAGGCACCCGCGGTGCGGGTATCGGGGAGCACCTGCGACTTAAGACGTCCGGCCCCGCGCCGCAAACCGGCGCGACCGCAGGTCGCCCACGATCCCGAGACAGGGCACGCGGATTCGTCATGGCCGGCGGGCCCGCGCGATCCGCCGCAACGCCCGCCCGGAACCCGGCGTGACGGATCCGGTTCCTTGGGGTCAACGGCCGCCGCACGGCCCTCACCGGAAGGAAGATCGCTTGACCCGGATCCTGCGCCGCGCACTCGCCGCACCCGTGATGCTCGCGCTCGTGTTCCCGGCGCTCGCCGGCGTCGGCCCGGAGGACAAGCCGGCGCAGAGCGACGGCATGGTGGTGCAGGGCACCGGCCCGGGCACCAGCGCGGGCGGCAGCCCGTCCGATGTCGGGATCAAGCGCGCCGGATCGAAGGCGGATGCCGAGGGCCGCAACAAGCTCAGCCCCGCCGGCTTCCTCACTACCGACGTGATCGGGATCAAGGTCTCGGACAATGCCGGCAACGCGCTCGGCACGGTGGTCGACCTCGTGATGGAGGACGGGCGCACCCTGACGGCCGTGGTGCTCGACATCGGCGGGTTCCTCGGCGTCGGCACGCGCTACGTCGCGGTGCAGCCGGCCGCGCTGATCCTGTCCCCGGGCGGCGAGCGCTACGCCGCCACGCTCGACATGAGCAAGGAGCAGCTCGGGGCCGCGCCGGACTTCAAGTACAGCAAGTACAAGCCGCAGAACTGACGCGGCATCAGCGTGTGGCAGGCGGCGATGCGTCGTCGGCCACGCCGATCCCGGCCGCGCTAGGGCAGGGAAATCCGCATTCAAGAATGTCGCTTACGGTCAAGCTTGGCTATGGCGATGTCCACGGGATTTGCGGTGGGAACGGTGATGGTCGAGGCCTTGCGGAAGGCGATCCGGTTGCGGGCGACGCGGCGCTCGCGCGACCTGCGGATCGGAACCAGCGGCTGCGCCCGCACGCCGCCGGTCGGCACCGCCGACCGCGGCACGGCCACGGCGCACCGCCTCACCGCCCGCGAGCTGATCGCGATGGCGCAGGCCGCGCGTCGGGCGCGCGGCAGGGAAGAGCCGGAGGGCTGAGCGGGAGGGCTGAGCCGCCTCAGCCGCCGCCCGGACGCGCGCCGAGGCCCGCCACCTGGCAGATGTCGCGGGCGGGTTCGGCCAGCACCGTCTGCGCGGCCGCGACCTCGGTCTGCGCCGGGCCGGCCGGGGCGATGGTCGCTGCCGGCGGGATCGCCTCGGCGTAGGCCATCGCGGTCGAGGCGGGCGGCGGGGTCTGGGCCTGGCTCCCGGCCTTGCGCTTCTCGTAGAAGGCGTTGCCGCCGGCCACCGCCACGTAGTGCATGTTGTCGTACGGGTATTTCCGGCCGGCGGTGTGGAAGTACATCGCCCGGCCGACCTTGGGATGGCGCTCGCCGGCAAGGATTGCGTCGGCGGCGTCGGCGACCTTCTGCAGGTCCTTCTCGGCCATCGGCTTGGTCAACACGCCGGTCGCGAACTGCCGCGGCTGGCCGACCACCGAGCAGATGCCGCCGTTCGGGAAGGCGGCGTTCTCCAGGCGGTTCATCACCACGGTCCCGACCGCGAGCAGGCCTTCGGAATCGCTGCGGTTCGATTCGAAGTACATCGCACGGCCGAGGCAATCGCGCTCGGTATCCGACACCACCATCGGCTTGCCGCGCGTCGAGCCGGTGCTGAGAGCGGTGTTCGCGCTGGTGTTGCAGGCGCCGAGACTTGGTCCGAGCAGGAGGACCGACAGGGCCGGCACCGTCAATCTCGTCCCGATACCCTGCATGCCGCCCGGCCTCCCAGCCCATTGCCTCGCCGATGCGATGCGTTCCGGCCAAGCTCGGCCCGAAAGGTGCGGATTTTGTGGCATCATGGTGAACCGACGGTTGCGTCAGCGCGTCGTCGCCTGCGCTTTCAGCATCGCCGCCGCGGTCTCGCGGAATGCGGCGGTCGGCACGGCGACGGACGGAGCCCGCCCCTCCTCCCGGCTGCCCGCCACCAGCACGCCGATCACCACGGGGCCGCCCGCCTCGACCTGCAAAAGCGCCGAGCCCGATTCGCCGGGTACCGCCCGGCAATCGTGCAGCAGCAGGGGCGCCGGGCCGGGGTCCCGCCACGCGCTGCAACCGCCCTGCGCGGTCATCAGCTGGGGCTTGAGCCGGCTGTAGCCCGCCCGCCGGATCTCGCGGCGGATCGCGGCCGGGTCGGCTTCGGCACCGGGATCCTCCAGCGTCAGCGGCGTGCCGGGGATCGGGTCGGCGAGCTCGATCAGGGCCCAGTCGCCCTGCATGTTCGGCCGCGCGGTGCCGTAGGCGAAGGCATAGTCGTCCGGCTTGCGGTAGGCGGCGGCCAAGCTGTGCGCGCGATACGCGCCCTGGCGGTACCCGGCCACGAAGTGGACGACGCCCGGGTTGACCCAGCGCTTGCGCGGCTCGTCCCACAGGCAGTGCGCGGCGGTGAGCGCGAGCCGCGGACCGATCAAGGTCGCGGTGCAGGATTGGAGGCGGTTGGTGCCGAGCACCACGTTGAGCTTGCCGATCGCGCTGTAGGGCCATGCCTCGGCATCGAAGGCCATGTCCTCCGCACGCGCCGCGCCGGCCCACAGGCATGCGCCGACGAGGACCAGGGCGCGCACCTTCCTCAGCCCGCGACGTGCCGGGCGAACGATGCGAGGTCGATGTTGCCGCCGCTGATCACCACGCCGACGCGCCTGCCCCGCACGTCGAGGCGGCCGTGCATCACCGCCGCCGCCGCGAGGCAGCCGGTCGGCTCGACCACGAGCTTCATCCGCTCGGCGAAGAAGCGCATCGTGGCGACGAGCTCGGCGTCCGTCACCGTCACGATGTCGGCGACCCGCTCCCGGATGATCGGGAAGGTCAGCGATCCGAGGAACGTCGTCTGCGCGCCGTCGGCGATGGTGCGCGGCACCGGGATCGTGACGATCCGCCCCTCGCGGAGCGAGCGTTGCCCGTCGTTGCCGGCCTCCGGCTCGACGCCGATCACGGCGCAGCCGGGCGAGCGCTCGGCGGCGACGAGGGCGCAGCCCGACAGCATGCCGCCGCCGCCGAGGCAGACGACGAGCATGTCGAGCGGCCCGGTCTCGGCGATCAGCTCGAGGGCGAGCGTTCCCTGGCCGGCGATCACGTCCGGATGGTCGTAGGGTGGGATCAGGGTGAGGCCGCGCGCCTCCGCGAGTTCGCGGCCGAGGGCGACGCGGTCCTGGGTGTAGCGGTCGTAGCGCACCACCTCGGCGCCGTAGCCTTGCGTCGCCGCGACCTTCATCGCCGGCGCGTCCTGCGGCATCACGATGGTGGCCGGCACGTTCAGCAGCCGGCTCGCGAGGGCGATCGCCTGGGCGTGGTTGCCCGAGGAGTAGGCGATGACGCCGCGCGCCCGCGCGTCGCCGGCGAGCGCCGCGATCGCGTTGTAGGCGCCGCGGAACTTGAAGGCGCCGGCGCGCTGCAGGTTCTCCGCCTTGAAGAACAGGCTCGCCCCGGCGCGTTCGTCGGCGGTGCGCGACGTGAGCACCGGGGTGCGGTGGGCCACGCCGGCGATGCGATCGGCGGCGCGCGCCACGTCGGCGAAGGTCGGCTGGCCTGGGGTCGCATCGGTCATCGAGGGCTCGCTCGGCGCCCGCGCCGCTCGCGCCCGGAGCGCGACCCTTCGGCGAGGGACCCACGCACCGTCCTATACGCGTCCCCGGGCGCCGCCGGCACCCTCGGCGTGCGAACGGAGCCAATTGCCCGCTCGGTTCTTATCCTCGGACACGATCATCATCCGGCAGGGCCGGTCCCGTCCGATCGGCGGGGCAGGCCGCCGGACGAACGACGGATTCACGGAACGACATGCGGACATCGGCAAAACTCGGGCTCGCGGCGCTGGCCGTGGTCCTCCTCGGCGGCGCGGCCTTCGTGCGCTTCGCGGTCTATCCCGAGAGCGCGTCGCTCCCGCTCGCCGACGGCCAGGGGGCGAGCCCGACGCTGCCCGCCCCGAACGCGACGCCGCTGCCCACCGTCAACATCGCGCCCGCCACCGGCTGGGCGAAGGGCGCCAAGCCCGCGCCGGCCGCCGGCCTCTCGGTCGCAGCCTTCGCCGAGGGGCTCGACCATCCGCGCTGGCTCTACACCCTCCCGAACGGCGACGTGCTCGTCGCCGAGAGCAACACCCCGCCCTCCGACGGCACGTTTCCCGGCGTGAAGGCCTGGATCGCGGGCAAGATCATGGATCGGGCCGGCGCCGGCGTGAAGAGCCCGGACCGGATCGTGCTGCTCCGCGACGGCGACGGGGACGGGGTCGCCGAGGTGAAGACGGTCTATCTGAAGGGCCTGACCTCGCCGTTCGGCATGGCGCTGGTCGGCAGCGACCTCTACGTCGCCAACGCCGACGCGCTGGTCCGGGTGCCCTACGAGGCCGGCGGGACCGAGAACGGCGCGACGCCCGAGAAGGTCGTCGACCTGCCGGCCGGGATCAACCACCATTGGACCAAGAACGTGGTCGCGAGCCCCGACGGCGCCAAGCTGTTCATCACCGTCGGCTCGAACAGCAACGTGGCCGAGAACGGGCTCGAGGCCGAGAAGGGCCGCGCCGCGATCTGGGAATACACGATCGCGACAAAGACCTTCCGCGAATACGCCACCGGCCTGCGCAACCCGAACGGGTTGGGCTTCGAGCCCGAGACCGGCGCGCTCTGGGCCGCGGTCAACGAGCGCGACGAGATCGGCAGCGACCTCGTGCCGGACTACGTCACCGCGGTGAAGGAGGGCGGGTTCTACGGCTGGCCCTACAGCTATTACGGCCCGCACGTCGACGAGCGCGTCACCCCGCAGCGCCCGGACCTCGTCGCCAAGGCGATCGTGCCGGACTACGCCCTCGGTCCCCACACGGCCTCGCTCGGCATCGCGTTCTCGCGGGGCGCGAACCTGCCCCCGGCCTGGACCAGCGGCCTGTTCGTCGCCCAGCACGGCTCGTGGAACCGTCGTCCGAAGAGCGGCTACAAGGTGATCTACGTGCCGTTCGCCGACGGCCGGCCCGCGGGCAAGCCGGTGGACGTGCTGGCCGGCTTCCTCGACGCCGACGAGAAGGCGCAGGGGCGCCCCGTGGACGTGGCCTTCGACAAGACCGGGGCGCTGCTCGTCTCGGACGACGTCGGCAACGCGGTCTGGCGGGTGACGGGGGCGGCCGCCTCGCAGTGAGGCGGACGCCTCAGATCCCCGCGTACCAGCTGAAGCCGAGTTCGGAGACCATGCTGCCGCGGCCCTGGCCGAGGCCGTCCACGCGATCGACGGCCTCGATCGAGGCGAGGTACTTCAGCGACTTGTAGCCGAGCTGCCGCTCGACCCGGAGCCGCACCGGCGCGCCGTGCGCGATCGGCAGCGCGCCGCCGTTCATGCTGTAGGCGAGGATCGTCTGCGGGTGCAGCGCGTCGAACAGGTCGTAGGTGTCCCACCAGCCGTCGACGGTGCGGATCACGATGAAGCGCGCTTCCGGCTTCAGGCCGGCGACGGCCAGGACGTGGGCCAGCGGAACCCCGGTCCATCCGCCGATCGCCGACCAGCCCTGCTCGCAGGAATGTAGCGTGATCTGGGTGCGGGCGGGCATCGCCTTCAGGTCGGCGAGCGAGAATGCGGCCGGGTTCGCCACCAGCCCGCGCACCGGCAGGCGCCAGTCCGAGAAGCCGATCTCCTTCGAGCGGCGGTAGGCAACGTCGTCGGGGTCGGTGGTGTTGATCGTCGGGAAGACCGCCGAGATCGCGTCCGGGGAGAACTCGCGCACCAGCGGCTGATGGCGCAGCAGGAAGTGCTGCACGGTGAAGCTCAGGCGCTCGCTGATCCCGTAGAGGCCGCCGCGGCTCGGGCCGCCCTCCCCGATCCTCTCGCAGCCGGCGAGCAGCCCGGTGCCGCCGAGAGCCGAGGCGCCGAGGATCAGCTTGCGCCGGGAGATGCCGCTCATCGCTTCGCCTCGCGCTCGTGCCGCCGCGCGGGTTCCGCGGCCGGCGCCCGGCGCCCGATGGTCATCCCGCGCATCAGCGCCGCCGGGCCGTTGGCCAGGACCTGCCAGACATGCACGGCGAGGAACGCCACCAGCAGGGACGCGCACAGGAAGTGCAGGGTCCGGGCCGACTGCCGTCCGCCGAACAGGTCGAACAGCTCGGGGATCGCCGTCGTGACCCCGGGCGACATCGTCAGGCCGGTGAGCAGCATCAGCGGCGACAGCACCAGGACGACCGCCAGGTAGGCGAGCTTCTGCAGCACGTTGTAGCGGGTCTGCGTCGGCCCCGGGCCGCGCAGGTGCAGGTGCTCGCGCACCGTGCCGGCGATGTGCGCCGGGCGGACCTGATCCGCATCCGGCAGCAGCCGGCGGGACAGGTGGCGCGTCGCGAGGCTCCAGGCGAGATAGAGCAGCCCGTTGAGGACGAAGATCCAGGCGGCGAGGAAGTGGATGTTGCGGCCCCAGCCGGTCTGCTCGAGGTTCACCGGCAGCGGCAGGGCGATCCATGCCGGGGCATCGAGCGCGCCCGTCTCGCCCCAGAACAGCCGCGGCAGCGCCAGCAGGATCGCCGTGCCGCTGACCGCGAGCACGACGAACGCGGCGGCGTTGATCCAGTGCGTCGCCCGCACCCAGGCGGGATGGCGGATCCGGCCGTCCTCGCGTCCCGTCATCGTGCGCCGATCGGATGGTCCTGCATCATAGCGCAGGATCGCACGGCCCCTCGATCGATCCAATGTGAAAGTCCGCCGCGGCCCCGGCGGCGCGAGACCCGTGCCGCCCGGGCGTATACGATGGCGGCCCGCTGTCCCCAGCACCTTGCGTCGACGCGGGAACCGTTGCGGTCATCCTCGGCTTCCGGGATGGTCGGTGAATCAGCAATGTTGCATCCGTTCATCCTGCACACAGACAGGATATGCGATGTGCGACCACGGCCTCCGTCGCTGGAAAACGAGCTTCCGTGAAGATCGCTCTCATCGCCCACCTGAAGTTCCCCATCGCGCAGCCGTATCCGGGCGGTCTGGAGATGCACACGCATCTCCTCGCCGGCGCCCTGATGCGACGCGGGCACGACGTGACGTTGTTCGCCTCGGAGGGATCGGATCCGACACTTGCGCCGGTCTGCGTCTGCCCGCCGACCGGTGACGGGCTCGGCGATCCACTGCGTCATGCGTCCATCGATCGCGCCGAGAACGCGGCCTATGCGCGGATCATGGAGATGGTGCGGGCCGGCGACTTCGACATCGTGCACAACAACAGTCTTCACGACCTGCCGCTGCGCCGAAGCCGGGACCTCGCGGTGCCGATGGTGACGGCGCTTCACACGCCCCCGTTCGACTCGCTTGAGGCGGGCGTGCGCGCCGCTCCCGCCGGCATGCCGTTCGCCGCCGTCTCGAACCACACGGCCGACGCGTGGCGCGAGATCGTCGCCGAGCCGGTCGTCATCGGCAACGGCGTCGAGCTCACGGTCTTCGTCTACCGCCCGGCGCCGGACCCGGTGCCCTACGTGTTCTGGTCCGGCCGGATCGTGCCGGAGAAGGGGCTGCACCTGGCGATCGACGCCGCGCGCGCCGCCGGCCTCCCGCTGCACTTCGCCGGCCCGCGGCCCAATCCCGCCTACTGGGCGGAGTGGATCGCCCCGCGCCTCGGGGACGACCTCGTCGATCTCGGCCATCTCGGCCATGCCGAGCTCGCGCGTCACCTCGGCGGGGCGCGGGCGGCCCTGGTCACCCCGCGCTGGGAGGAGCCGTTCGGGCTGGTGGTCGCCGAGGCGCTGGCCTGCGGCACGCCGGTCGCCGGCTTCCGCCGCGGCGCGCTCCCCGACATCCTCGACGCCACCTGCGGCGCGCTGGCGGCGCCCGACGACGTCGCGAGCCTGTCGGACGCGATCGTCCGCGCCGTCGCCCTCGACCGCCGCGCCTGCCGGCAGCGTGCCGAGGACCTGTTCGACGCCGACGCGATGACCGCCGGCTACGAGGCGCTCTACGACGCGGCGCTCGCCGCGCACGACCTCTCGCTGCTGCCGGTGCCGCGCCTGCGCCGCGTCGCCGGCGCGCAGGCCTGACCATGCGCCCGTCCGAACAGGCGGTCGTCTGCGTGCCCGCCCGCGACGAGGTGCGCTGCCTGCCGCGCCTCCTCCGCTCGCTGGCCGCTCAGGACGGCCTCTCGGCCGGGACGCCCCTGCGCGTCCTGATCGTGGCCAACAACTGCACCGACGGCACGGTCGCCGCCGTGCGCGCGATGGAGGCGGCGGGCGAGGCGCCCGCGCTCGCGATCCGGGTGATCGAGGCGCATCTCGAGCCGGCGGAGGCCCATGTCGGCACCGCGCGGCGGATGGCGCTCGATGCCGGCGCCGCCTGGCTCGACGCCGACGGGCATCCCGACGGCATCCTGCTCACCACCGACGCCGACGCGCGGGTGCCGCGGACCTGGCTCGCCGCCAACCTCCGGGCGCTGGAGGGCGCCGAGATCGTCGGCGGCCGTCTCGTGATCGACCCGGAACAAGAGAGCGATCCGGCGCTCGCCGACCTGCATGACCGGATCGAGCGCTACTGGGCCGCCGTCCGCCGGATCGAGGACGCGCTCGATGCGCCGCCGCACGATCCCGCCCCCCGTCACGGCGACCATACCGGCGCGAGCCTCGCGCTGCGCGCCGCGCTGTATCGCAGCGTCGGCGGCCTGCCGGCCCTGCCGCGCGGCGAGGACAACGCCCTCGTCGCCCGCGTCCGCGAGGCCGGCGGACGCCTGCGCCACTGTCCCGAGGTGTCGGTGATGGTCTCCGACCGCGCCGCCGGCCGGGCGCAGGGCGGCATGGCCACCGAGATGGTCCGGCGCGCCGTCACCGCCCGCGCCGGCCTCCCCTACCGCCTGCCCGCACCGAGCCACTGGGAAGCCGTGATCGCGCGGCGCGCGGCGCTGCGCAGCGTCTTCCGCGGCACGGCCGGACCCAAGCGCCTTGCCGCCCTCGCGGCGTTCGGCCTCACCGCCGCGGACCTCGCATCCATCAGCCCGGATGCCTGCGTCAACGACATCGCCTTCGTCGAGCGGGCGGGCCCGCTGTGCGAGGCCGCCGACGGACCGGCTCCGGAGATGGAACTCGACGCAGCCCTCGCCGCCTTCGACACGATCCTCCGCCCGAGCGCGGCCGCGTGAAGCGGCCGGTCGGCTACTACGTCCACCATCAGGGCGCCGGCCATTGGCAGCGCGCCTGCGCGATCGCCCGGCACCTCGACCGGCCCTGCACCCTGATCGGCACGCTGGCCGGCCTCGATCGCGACGCGGCGCCGGGCAGCGTCCTCGACCTGCCCGACGACCGCTTGCCCGAGGCCCGTTCGCCCGAGGCCGCTTTCGACGGCCGTGACGGGGCGGCGACGCGCCCCGAGGCCTTTCACTACGCGCCCCTCGGGCTGGCGGGCCTGCGCGACCGCATGGCGGCGATCGCGGCCTGGATCGCGCGGGAGGACCCCGCCCTGATCGTGGTCGACGTCTCGGTCGAGGTCGCGCTGTTCGCGCGCCTGATGTCGGTGCCGGTGCTGATGGTGCGGCTCGCCGGCACCCGGACCGATCCGCCCCATCTCGAGGCCTTCCGCAGCGCCGAGCGCCTGATCGCACCGTTCCCGCGCACCCTCGACGGCGCGTCCGTCCCGGCCTGGGTGCGCGACAGGACCCATTACGCCGGCTTCCTCGGCGCGACCGCCCGCCCCGGCCC